>CAYGYF010000012.1:0-21071 GCA_964354065.1 uncultured Dehalococcoidia bacterium
CTCTGGCACTATGCTCCTCTGAAAACCCATGTCCTTTAGCTTTTCCGATATCTTGTCGATGAGGATATGGTCCTTATCGTCGTCCAGTTCTTGCCGGACAGGCATGATCTCGCTATCGACAAAGGCCCTTACCGCTTGTTGGATCAACCTGTCCTCTTCGGTCAACAGCTCATTAAGAAGCGGCTGCATCATGTTTCCATCTTCCCTTCTGAATCTCCGCCAAACCGACGCGTTGGGCTCAGGCGCGCTCGCTCGGCTTTCTGGGCGGTCTTGGCGCGCAAGTCACTGTGCACGACCGGTCGGAGTCTCAATCGGCAGAGCATCTGGTAGGATAGTGCAGATCGCTGTGCCTTTGCAAGCATGGGGTTGCCTCGGCCGCAGACAATAGGCCCTCCATGCCGTAAAATGGGCAACAAGGAACGGGGAATGACAACCAGACCCTCAAGCTTTGCTACCTGGGCGGGCCTGCCCTAGCCGCAGTGAGGAAGGGTTGCTGTTTTGGCGGTTCTGCCCATAAGGCGATTGGGTGACCCTGTCCTTCGCCGGCGGGCCAAGCGGGTGCCCCAGGTAGACGCGTCCATCCAGCGGCTGATCGATGACATGATCGACACGATGCACGACGCTGGCGGGGTGGGCCTGGCGGCGCCCCAAGTGGGAATCTCCCTGCGAGTCGTCATCATCCAGATCCCGGACGAGGAGGTCATCGCCCTCGTCAACCCGGAGATCGTCAAGCGCTCGGGCCAGCGGCGGGTGGATGAGGGGTGCCTGTCGATCCCCGGCTATCGGGCGGAGATCAGCCGCTCGGTGAGGGTGACGGTCAAGGGCCGCGACCGCCAGGGCCGCGAGGTCCGGATCAAGGGCAAGGACGACCTTCTGGCCCAGGCCCTGGAGCACGAGATCGACCACATCAACGGCGTCCTTTATATCGACCATCTGGAGAGCCTTGACGATTTGAAGAAGATCGAGCCCGAGCCTGACGAAGAGGAGGTGCCCGCCGGCCCTTAGGGGCAGCCCCCGACGGGTCGGGGCAGGCGAGGCTCTACTGCTAGCGTTGGAGGTGCGACCCATTCGGCAAGCTCAGGGCAGGCCCATCGACATCAACCCCCAGGCCAAGGCCATCCTGGCCGCCGTTGGTTCCTTCCTGGATTCGCGCAAGCTGGAGGCATACGTCATCGGTGGCTTCTTGCGCGATATGCTGGTGGGGCGGCAGAGCCACGACATCGACCTGGCGGTGGCCGCCGACCCCCTGGTCGTGGGGCGCGAGCTGGCCGACGCCCTCGGCGCTCACTTCGTGGCCTTGCACGAGGAGGGCAGCGTCGCCCGGATTGTGCTCCCTGGGGAGAGCGTTCGCAACCTGGACCTCCTGCCGCTGCATGTGGAGATCGAGGCCGACCTGGCCGAGCGCGACTTCAGCATTAACGCCATGGCGGTGCCGCTGGGGCAACTGCTGGCAGACGGGCCGCTCTCCATCGTCGACCCCTGTGGCGGCCGCCGTGACCTGGCCGATGGGGTCGTGCGGGCGCTCCGGCCTGATGTCTTCCAGATTGACTCCCTCCGTCTGTTGCGGGCGGTGCGCCTGGTCGCCGAGCTGGACTTTTCGCTCGACCCGCGGACGGCCGAGAGCGCCCGTCAGGATGCCCCTCTGCTCTCGCAGGCGGCGGCGGAGCGACAGCGCGACGAGCTGATGCGTATCCTGGCGACGCCGCGGGCGGCGCCGGGGCTGCGCCTGGCCGACGAGTTGGGCCTTCTCGATCGTCTCTTGCCTGAACTGGCCGTCATCAAGGAGGAGGAGCAGCCCAAGGAGCACGAGTGGGACGTCTTCAGCCACAGCCTGGAGACCGTGGCCGCGCTGGACGCCCTGCTTAGCTCCGACGAGCCGCCGGACAGGCACTGGGCCCGCCTCTGGTGGGAGCTGTGGCGGGAGGTAGGGCAGTTTGCGGCGGTGCGGGAGCACTTTCAGGAAGAGGTTTGCCAGGGTCACGCCCGGGTGGCTCTCCTCAAGCTGAGCGCCCTCCTCCACGACATCGCCAAGCCGGAGACGCGCACTTTTGAGGAAAACGGGCGGATGCGCTTCTTCGGGCACGCCCGGGTGGGGGCGGCCATGGCGGCGGCAATCATGCGGCGCCTGCGCTTCAGTGGGGCTGAGGCGCGCCAGGTGGAGGTAATGGTCAGAGAGCATCTGCGACCACTTCAGATAGCCCAGGATGGCCTACCCACGCGCCGCGCCCTCTACCGCTACTTTCGCGACACTGGGGAGGCGGCCCTGGATGTGCTCGTTCTGAGCCTGGCCGATCACCTGGCTACGGTGGGGCCTCGCCTAGACTGGCAGGATTGGCAGGCCCATGTCAGCCTGGTGGGCCACATCGTCGCTCAGCGCTTCGCCGAGGAAGCCCTGACCCCAGTGGCACCGGGGCGCCTGGTCAGTGGTCACGACCTGATGGAGGCCCTGGGCCTGACGCCGGGGCCGCTGGTCGGGCGATTGCTGGGGGCGATAGAGGAGGCCCAGGGCGCTGGTGAGGTGACCGCTCGGGAGGAAGCCCTGACCCTCGCCCGGCGGGAGCTGGAGCGCCTGACCACGGCGGAGGCGGGGGAAGGGTAGGAGGCGCTGGCGTGGGAGCGATGGTGGCGACCGTCCTGCTTGTTGTGCTAGCGGCGTTTGCCTTTTATGCTATCCTATTGAGGCCGGTCCTTCAGCGGCAGCGGCGACGGCGACTGGACATCGCCAATTTGAAGAGAGGGGTAGGGAGCTAGGAAGCGATGCGCAAAACCGGCAATCGTACTGTCTTGGCCTTGATCCTCTTGCTGACTGCGATCGCGCTGGTGATCGTCTGGCCGTCCAACCCCGGCCGCTACCTGCCGGATTTCTTCCCCTGGCCCAAGGGGCACGGCCTGCAAGTTGGCGGGTTCCAGCGGGAGACGATGCGCCTGGGCCTCGACCTGAAAGGCGGCAGCTACATCCTCCTGGAGGGCGATGTCAGCGCCCTGCCCTCGGGCACCAGCGTCGATGATGCCATGAAGGGGGTGCAGCGGATCATCGAGAGACGGGTCAACGCCTTCGGCGTCAGCGAATCGGAGATCCAGCGGCAGGGGTCGAACCGTCTGGCGGTAGAGCTGCCGGGCATCAGCCAGGAGCAGGCCCGCGACCTCATCGGCAAGACCGCCCTGCTGGAGTTCCGCGAGCCGCAGCGGGATGATCAGGGGAGCAACTTTGTCTGCAAGAACGACGCCGGCGAGACGTTCACCGTCCCGGCCACCGCGAGCTCGATAGCCCAGGACGCCAACGGAGACCTGACCCTCTGCCTGCCTAGCGGCGCCAACGCGCCCACGGGCAGCCTGGTCTGGATTCCGGCCAAGGGGATGGGCAGCGACGGGCAGGAGAAGGCCCTTACCGGTCGCTTCCTGAAGGCCGGTGGCGCCGGCCTGACCTTCGATTCGCTGGGCACGCCCTTTGTGCAGCTGAACTTCAACTCCGAGGGAGGCAAGCTGTTTGAGCAGATAACCACCCGCCTGGTGGGCCTGCCCATGGCCATCTTTCTGGACGGCGAAGTGATCTCGGCGCCCACGGTCAAGACGGCCATCTCGGGCGGCAACGGCGTGATCGAAGGCCTGTCCGTGAACGAAGGGCGCACCCTGTCCATTCAGCTCAATGCTGGCGCTCTGCCCGTGCCCCTGCGGGTCATCCAGGAGAGCACGGTGGACGCTACCCTGGGCGACGACTCGGTGCGCAAGAGTGTACAGGCGGGGGAGATCGGCATTCTCGCTGTCATTGCCTTCATGATCCTCTACTACCGCCTGCCGGGCATCCTGGCCAGCCTCGCTCTGGTCACCTATACCTCGGTCCTCCTGATGATCTTCAAGCTGTGGCCGGTGACCCTTACCCTGGCCGGCATCGCCGCCTTCGTCCTCTCCGTAGGGATGGCGGTGGACGCCAACATCCTGGTGTTCGAACGGCTGAAAGAAGAGTTACGGGCGGGGCGTAGCCTGGTGACGGCTGTCGAGACAGGCTTCAACCGTGCCTGGAGTTCGATCCGCGACAGCAACGTATCGACCTTGATCACCTGTGTCATCCTCTGGTGGTTCGGCAACCAGTTTGGGGCCAGCCTGGTGAAGGGCTTCGCCCTCACCCTGGCCATCGGCGTGCTGGTGAGCATGTTCTCGGCCATCATCGTAACCCGCACCTTCCTGCGATTGACGGTGGGAACGCCGGCGGCCAGGCGTCTGGGCTGGTTCGGAGCCGCGCCCAGCCAGGCCGCCCAGGCGGCAGCGGCCCTGGCGTCCGCCCGAGGCGGAGCGGCCTCTGGCGGAAACCCCTCGCCGGCCAAGGGACCGACGTTCCTGGACTTCGTGGGGCGGCGCGGCTTCTACTATCTCCTCTCCCTCGCCATCCTGATCCCCGGTGTCATTTCCCTCCTCGTCCCGCCGGCTCTGAGGCCGGGCATCGAGTTCGCCTCCGGCACCAGTTTCACCGTCCGGTTTGAGCAGGCGGTAAATCAGAACGACCTGCGCACGACCTTCGCCGATATCGGTCACCCCGAGGCCCGCATCCAGCGCACCAGCGAGGGCGACTTCATCGTCCGCATGGGAGAACTGGCGGGAACGGCCGAGACGCCGCCCGTGGGCCCCGCTCCGGAAGGCGACCGCGACAGGATCGAGAGGGCTCTGGGCGACCGATTCGGGGCCTTCACCGTCCGCGACTTCGCCGCCGTTTCGGAGATCGTCTCACGCGAGATCGGCCGCAACGCAGCCATAGCAGTGATAGCGGCATCGGTGGGGATTCTGCTTTACATAAGCTTCGCCTTCCGTAACCTGCCGAAGCCGTGGCGGTACGGCGCCTGCGCCGTCATCGCCACCCTGCACGACGTGGTGGTGGTGGTGGGGCTGTTCTCCATCTTCGGCAAGGTGTTTGACGTCGAGATCAGCACCATGTTCATCACCGGGCTGCTGACAGTGATCGGCTTCAGTACCCACGACACCATCGTCGTCTTCGACCGCATACGGGAGAACGTGGGCCGCAATCCGGGGGTGGGGTTCGGCGAGGTGGTGAACGCCAGCCTCAACGAGACGCTGGCCCGGTCGATCAACACCTCGATGACGGTGGTGGTGACCATCGTTGCCCTGCTCCTGCTGGGTGGCGTGACGATTCAGAGCTTCCTGCTGGTGCTGCTCATCGGCGTGATCAGCGGCACCTACAGCTCCATCTTCGTGGCGAGTCAGCTCCTGGTGAGCTGGGAGCAAGGGGACGTGCCGCGCGTCTTCCAGCGGCTCTTCCCCAGGCTGGCCCCAGCGCCGGGCAGCTAGGCCCGCCGGCCCAGTAGCGCCACGCGAGGTCGCCCATGCCAGTGGAGTTCATCGGCAAGCCCATCGAGGTGGAGCTCGGCGAGGAGGCTGGCGCTGCTCCCGTCTCCTTCCGCCTGGGCCGCAAGGAATACAAGGTGGCCGACGTCCTGGGCCGGTGGGAAGACCAGGGCTTCGGCCAGGAGATCCGGGGGCACCTCGACCGCCGCTCTCAGCACCAGCGCGTCTACTATCGGCTGAAGACGAGCGAGGGCGAGGTGTTCGAGATCTACGCCGATTGGCTGGCCTCAGGGCGACAGGGGAAGCGCCGAGGCGAGAAGACGAAGTGGTTCGCCTACCGGAAGCTGTAGACTACCCCTCGCTGTACACCTCCTCCAGGCGCTCGCGGAAGGGCCGCTCGGCGAAGCGGGCGTAGGACGCCTCGGAGCCGTACTCCTCGGTGCGCACTACCACCGGCATGGGGACGGCGTGGCCGAAAATGAGGGCCTGCTGCCGCGACTCCAGGCGGGCCAGCACCGACTTCAGCTCCCGCTTCTCGGAGACGCCCGCCAGCACTGCCTCCACGTCGGCGTCGTTGTCCAGGAGGCAGGTGATCTTGGTGCCGATCTGGGACATCACCTCGGGGTCGATGCCGCTGGGGCGCTGGTCGATGACCAGGAGAGTGACGTTGTACTTGCGCATCTCGCGGGCGATCTGGCCGAACACTGTCTGGTTGGCCACCTGGGAGTTAAGGAACTTGTGGGCCTCCTCGATGGTGATCACCAGGTGGATGGGCTCCTGGGCGCGGTCGCCCATGGCGGCCTCCTTCTGCTGGCGATAGCGCTCGTGGATGCGGCGGGTGAGGAGGTTGGCGACCAGGACGTAGGCGGTGATGTTATCGCCGTGACGGCCGAACTCCAGCACCACGTTCTTGCCGCCCTGGAGGTAGTTGAGGATGGCCTGCACCGAGTTCTGCTCGGTGTGAGGCCGCATGAAATCGAGACGGGCCAGCTTCTGAAGGCCGCGCCAGAGGTTCTTGAGGGTGGCCTCGGCGATGTTGAGGGACACCAGTTCTTCGTCCCCCGCTTCACGCTTCAGCGCCTCGGCTAGCCACTTGCCCCGGCCGAACTGGCGCTCCAGGGTGAAGCAGGCGTTGACGGCCAGCTCGGTCAGGTTCAGGGTCTCGCGCAGGACCTCGATGTCCTCCGGCTCCACCTCGTCGTAGCCGATCTCCACCACAGCGTCAGTGCTGACGCCGCGCCGGCGGGAGCTCTCGACATCCAGGGTGAAGACGGCCACGCTGGCGGAGAAGAGCTGCTTGAGGGCCTTCACCTCGCCCGAACCGCCCTCGCGGGTGCCCTTCCAGCCGTACTCATTGTGCATGTCGAACACCAGGTTCACCGCGCGCTTCTCAGGCTCCCGCTGGGCGTTGCTCTTCTGGATCAGGCTGGCGAGGACGAGGCGGGTGAGGAAGGTCTTGCCGGTACCGCTCTTGCCGAAGACGCCGTTGCTGCGCTCCACGAAGCGCTGGTAGTTGAGACAGACCTTCACCTCCATGTCCAGGGGGCTGCCGATGACGAAGTGGCTGGCATCCTCTTGGCCGAAGATGCGCTCCACGTCCTCCTGGGAGGCGTCCCGCACCTCGGCGAAGTGGGCGGGCACCGTCTTGGCCGGCTCCGGTTGGGCGTCGGCGGTGGGGCCGACCTTGAGGTAGGGGACGACGTGGAGGCTGCCGAAGGTGGCCGTGCCGGCCATTACCTCGCGGGCGAAGTCGTCGGCGGCCTCGGGGAGGGACCAGGGGATGTCGCGATTGGCCGAGCGCAGCTCGACGTCGGTGATGATGCCGAAGAAGCGGGAGCGCTTGCCCTGGATGGTGACGTAGCGGCCGACGGCCATCTCCTCCACCGAGCGGCCACTATCCAGCCGCACGCTCAGGCCATCGGCCAGGGAGCCCTCCACCACCAGGCCCAGGCGGCCTGCCTCTGCGGCCGCCGCTGTCGGTTGGTCGTGGTCGTTCATGGTCGAATCCTCCTGAGGATGGCTGCCAGGCGGTCGGGCTCGCTGGCCAGCAGGCGGGCCAACTCCTTGCCGGCCCTGACCAAGAAGGCGTGGCGGTCGGCATGGGTGACGCTAACCAGGCGCAGGCAGGCCGCCGCCGCCTCGTCGCTGTTGGTGGAGGACGAGAGGAGCAGCTTCAGGAAATCCAGACTTTGAGTGAAGCGAGCCATCTCCTCGTGGGAGCAGAGCCGCACTGACGCGAAGATGGGTGCGGGCGCCGGCGGCAGATAGTGGCGGAGGCCCCCGACCTCGTCGGGGCCGTGGCCCACCACCGCCGCGTCAAAGGTGCTGTGCAGGAGATGGCGGAGGTGAGGGTTGGCGGAGAGGAACGATTCCAGATCTGCCTCTACAGGTAGGTGAGCCAGCGGCCGCCGTCCCTCGATGCTCTCGGTGCGTGCGTCGCAGACGACGGCGTAGATGGGGAGGCTCCCGTCAACCTCGACCAGGCTGCCCAGGGGTGGCGTCTGATGAAGCTCGCTCCCGGCGCTGAAGGAGGCGATGTTCGCCGCCACGACCTGGCCGATGATCCGCCGCGATCCTTCTGTGCTCATAGCCAGCGACCTCGCTTGCTAAGGGCCTTGGCCGAGGTGGTCGCCGGGGCGCCTTCCGCTGCCACCTCGGCCTCCAGCAGGCGGCGGAAGGCCTCTCGCTCGGGGCCGCTGATCACCGCCTGCTCGTGGGCCTCCATGATCGCCAGAGGATAGCCCAGCCCGCGGCGGCACTGGTCGAGCAGGAGAGCGTGCAGGAGGCTTACCCTGGTGGCATCCTGGGCTATCCAGAGCGGCATCTCCACTCGCGCTACCTCGTCGGTCAGGCCCTCGGGCAGGCGCAGGTAGAAGAAGGCCACTCTGTGCTCGCCGTAGTACTTCTCTTCGATGGAGACTCGTTCCTTGTGCTTACGCCGGAACACGCTGCTGCGCTGGCCTGGCTCAAGAAGGGCCTGGAAGAGCTGTCGGTCAGAACCAACGCCGGCGCTATCGCAGGGCCGGCTGCCGTCGTCCAGGCGGGGGCAGTGAGGGCAGCTCACGAGCTGAGGAGGCTGCCCCTCGGGCAGGGGGCAGACGGCCAAACGCAGGGTGTGGATGACCTCCCCGTGGTTGGGGTGGCTGACATAGCTGGCTAGGGTGATGGGCTTCTCAGCGGCCAGGGCCTTAATGCGGTTCAGGGCGGCGATGATCCCCTCGTCCAGAAGGAGTCGTTTGACGGCATCGCTGAGCTCCTGCTGAGCCAGGCCCCACAGCACCAGCGTGCCGTCCAGGAGGGCCAGAGTAGGGAGGGCGGCGTCTTCCTCGCTCAGGAGCTGGGCCAGCCGTTCGACCTCACGTACGCTGCGCAGCGCTGCCAGGAGGTTGCCGGAGAGGCGGTCTTCGCGGCTGGCGTCGCTGCGATCGCCCAGGACGAGCCGGTCCTGGGCGTGCTCGAGCTCCGGCTCGCTGTTCAGGTTAGCCTGCGGATCGCCGCCGTAGCGGATGCGGGCCCAGCCCAGGTTCAGGACATAGCAGGGGACAGGGCTGTGACGGTCGACGTCTATGTGGGAGCCGTCGCTGGCCAGGGCGACGTAGTCGATGGGGGCCGCCGGCGCTGAGAAGGCGGCGTCGATGGGCTCAGCTATCGGCTCGGCCAGAAGCCAGCGCGTGTCGGCCGCGTCCAGGCGCTGGCGCAGGCCCTCGGGCGAGGAAGCCCAGCGGTGCAGGGCCTCCCGGGCCACGGCCAGGCGGGCCCGGCTCTCTTGAGCGCGCTCCCTCAGGGAGAGAGCGAGGGCGTCGAGTTGGGCGGCGAGGCGCTGAAAGTCCAGGGTCATGTTTTTCTATCCGTTGTCGGTCTTACGCCGCAGCACTCGCTCGTCGCCGACGCGGCGGGTGATGCGCTGCTCATCTAGGTACTCCAGGAGGGCCTGGGCGTACTTGCGGCTGGTGCCGAACATATCCCGCACCTGGGCCAGGGTGACCCTGCCTTCGGCCTTCAGGTGCTCAACGATGCGCGAGGTCATCTCGCGATAGGCCTCGGCGACGAAGGCTAGGCCGTCGTCCACGCGCACGATCTGGCCCTGCTCCTCCAGGTAAGCCAGGAGACCGGGCTCGGGGAGGTTGTCGGTGGGCGGCGCGTAGGGATTGGCGCGAAGGGCCGCCAGGAAGGCAGCGGCGGCCGCCTCCTGGCCGGGGCTGGGGCTGGGCTGATGCTGGGGCAGGGCAATGCTGCCTGCCGCTTCCCGAACCTCGCCCTTCTCGACCCAGGTGGCCAGGATCGCGTCGAACGGCCGGGCGTCCAGGCTCAGCCGGCTGCGCAGCTCCTCCTTGGGCACGCCCTGGCGCAGGGGGTGCTGGCGGTGGAAGGCTGAGACGATGCTCTTTGCCCGCGTAGTCAGGCTGGCGAAGCCCTCGGAGGTGCATAGCAGGGCTGACGGGCCGATTTTGGTATCGCCCAGGAGGACGGCGCGCCTGCTCGCTGCCAGATTGGCGGCGGCGGCTATGGCCTGGTCGGGGGTTAACGCGATATGGCGAGCGAGCTGCCCCAGCTCGCGGGGCTCCAGGCGGGCCAGGACGACCGCCAGCATGTCCTCGGGCGAGCCGCGGTCCAGCTTCTCCAGTGTCTCCACGGTGGGCTGATGGAAGCGGCGATGCCGCCGCACCTGGACATCCACCACCTTGCCGCCACCCAGAGTATCGTTGGGCGAGCGGATGACGAAGGAGTCGCCCTGGGCCACCGCCGCCGGCTCGTCCAGGCGGATCTGGGCCCAGGCCGTCTGGCCGGCCGCAAGCTCGGCGCAATCCAGCAGGAGGACACGGCCTGCCACCTCGCTGGAGCCGCTGTGGAAGGTGACGGGCAGGTTGTGGCGGACGGGTCGGGGCAGGTAGCTCACCGCCCGCAGCCGCACATCGATGGCGGTGGTGGGGCGCAGCCAGCCGGGGGTGGTCACCACCATGCCCCGGCGCAGGTCGGCGGGGGAGATGCCCGCCAGGTTGATGGCCAGGCGGCGGCCGGGAGAAGCTCGCTCGATCTTGCGCTGGTGGGTCTGCATGCCGCGGATGCGGGAGCGCAGGCCGCCGGGCACGATCTCCACCTCCTGGCCAGGGCTGAGAGAGCCATCGACGAGGGTGCCGGTGACCACTGTGCCGAAGCCAGCCACCGTGAAGGCGCGATCGATGGGCAGGCGAGGGCGGCCCAGGTCGCGCTTGGGGGGCGTCTGGGCCAGCTCCTCCTCGATGGCTGACACCACCTGGGGGATCCCCTCGCCGCTGATGGCGGAGCAGGCCACGATGGGCGAGCCGTCCAGGGTGGTGCCCTCGACGACCTCGGCGGCGTCGGCCTCCACCAGGGATAGGAAGTCGGCGTCCACCAGGTCCTTCTTGGAGATGACGACGATGCCCTGCCGCACGCCCAGGAGGTCGAGGATGGCCAGGTGCTCGCGCGTTTGGGGCATGACCCCTTCGTCGGCGGCGATGACCAGCAAGGCCAGGTCGATGCCACCTACGCCGGCCAGCATATTCTTGATGAAGCGCTCGTGGCCGGGCACGTCGACGATGCTCACCTCCTCGCCGCTGGAGAGCTGGAGCCAAGCGAAGCCCAGGTCGATGGTCATCTCCCGCTCCTTCTCCTCCTGAAGGCGGTCGGGGTCGATGCCGGTGAGGGCTTTCACCAGGGCAGACTTGCCGTGGTCAACGTGGCCGGCGGTGCCTATGACGTACATCCGTTCGGGTATAAATGATACGACAGTTGTCAAGAGGGCGCGCGGGGGAGACCTGTGGGTGGAGTATAGCATGTTCTCTTGGTTTGTTGGTTCCCTGGTCTGCTGGTTTCGCCTGAACCCGTAAACCGCCAAACCTGTGAGCCAGGGCGATTTGCGTTGCAGCTAGGAGAGGGGTTCTGCTAACATCGGGCAGAGATGCCACGCGTCGGCTGGGTCTACGATCCTCTGTACCTGGAGCATGACACCGGCGAGCACCCGGAGAATTCCCGCCGATTGCTCGTCGTTCTGGCGCTCCTGGAGAAGTGTGGTCTGCTGTCCTCCCTCACGCCCATCCCGGCTGTGGATGCCAGCGAGGCGGATCTGGAGCTGGTGCACGACCCGGAGATGATCCGCTGGGTGCGCGAGGCGACGGAGTCCGGCCAGCGCTGGCTGGAGGTGGACACGGCGGTCTGCCCCAAGTCGTACGCGGTGGCCCTGCGGGCGGTGGGCGGCTGCCTGCAGGCGGTGGAAGCTATCCTGAACGACAAGATCGATTCGGCCTTCTGCCTGGTGCGGCCGCCCGGCCACCACGCCACCGCCGACCAGCCGATGGGCTTCTGTTTGTTCAACAACGTGGCCATCGCCGCCAGACACGCCCAGGTGCGACAGGGCGTGGAGCGGGTGGCCATCGTCGACTTCGATGTGCACCACGGCAACGGCACTCAAGAAACCTTCTACCGCGACCCGTCCGTGCTCTACTTCTCCACCCATCAGTCGCCGTTCTATCCGGGCACCGGCGCCTGGCGGGAAGCGGGCGAGGGTGAGGGCCGTGGCTATACAGTGCACCTGCCCTTGCCTGCAGGCAGCGGCAATGACCAGTATCGCCAGGTCTTTCAGAGGGTGCTGGTGCCCGTGCTGCGTCGCTTTCGGCCTCAGCTCATCCTCGTCTCCGCCGGCTTCGACGCCCACTTCAGCGATCCGCTGGCCAGCATGCGCCTGAGCTGCGCTGGCTACCGCGACCTGACTCTCATCCTGCGCGCGGTGGCCGAGGAGCTGTGCCAGGGGCGGCTGCTGTTCGTTCTGGAGGGTGGCTATGATGACCAGGCGCTGCCCTGGTCGGTGCGCACCTGCCTGGATGTGCTCCTGGGCAATCCCTTCGCGCCCGACCCGCTGGGGGAGGGCCCACAGGCGGGCGGGCCGGACATCGGGCCGCTGCTGGCGGCGGTGAGGGAGCTGCACGGGCTGGGGTAGCGAAGGAGCAAAACCCGTAGCGGAAGGCTTTAGCCTTCCAGAGCCCTCCTTGGCGGCCTGAAGGCCTGCCGGCAGGCAGGCCCCCGCTACGTGTCGGGCAGAAAGCGCAGGAAGACCTCGTTGCCCAGCAACCGGCCGCGCGGCGTGAGGCGAAGGCAGCCGTTCGCCCGCTCCAGGAGGCCCAGGGTCTCCAGCTCTTCCACCTGAGGGCCGTGGATGGAGAGAAGGTCAACCTCGAAGCGGCGGCGGAACTCGGCCAGCGAAAGCCCCTCCACGAGACGCAAGCCCAGGATGGCTGTCTCGGCCATGGCTCGGGCGGTGGACACCTCTTCGCCGAGGACCACGTGGGGCAGGCCGGCCAGGCTTGTCCTGAGCGAAGCAAAGGAACTGGGAGCGAGGCCGTCGGCGGCCCGCTGGAGTTCCGCGCCTTCTTTCACCAGCCGGACGTATTCGCGGGGGTCGCGCACGTTGGCGAACCTACACCCCTTGCTCCTTGTTCCTTGTTCCCAGCTCCCACCCAAGTGGGAATGGGCGCCCGCCCCCAGGCCGAGGTAGGGCTGGTTGAGCCAGTAGGTCAGGTTGTGGCGACACCGGCGGCCGGGCAGAGCCCAGTTGGAGATCTCGTAGTGCTGATAGGCGGCCGCCGCCAGCGCCTCCTCGGCCCAGACGTACATGTCGGCGGCCAGGTCGGCGTCGGGTCGGGGGAGGCGGCCGCAGGCCACGTCCTCGGCCAAGCGGGTGCCCTCCTCCAGCGTGAGGGCATACAGGGAGAGATGGTCGGGGCCGAGGGCTATCGCCTCGCCGAGTGTCCGCTGCCAGCCCGCCAGGGTCTGGCGGGGCAGGCCGTAGATCAGGTCCAGGTTCACGTTGGCGAACCCCGCCTGGCGGGCCAGGCGAAAAGCTTCCCTGGCCTCCTCGGCCGTGTGGATGCGGCCGAGGAGGCGTAGCTCATCGTCCTGGAAGGATTGCACGCCCAGGCTCAGGCGGTTCACCCCTAGCCGGAGCAGTCCGGACAGATAGGCGCGATCGACGGTCCCCGGGTTGGCCTCGAAGGAGACTTCGGCGGTGGTGGCCAGGCACAAGTGCTGGCGGAGGGCAGCCATGATGCGCTCGACCTGGGCCAGGGGCAGGAGGCTGGGCGTGCCGCCGCCGAAGAAAACGGTGGCCACGCTCATGTCCTGGGTGAGCTGCTGCCAGAGGGCCATCTCGGCGAGGAGGGCATCCACGTACGACGGGACGAACCACTCCAGCCCAGCATAGGAGTTGAAGTCGCAGTAGAAGCACTTGGCTCGGCAGAAGGGGATGTGGATGTAGAGGCTGAGGCTTCTGGCGTTCATGGCAGCTATCCGCATGGTAACACCGGCCTACAAGGGCGGGCAATCGTTGACTTAGCCTACGCCCCATGCGAAACTCTGACTGTCGATGAGAACAAGTCTCAAGTCCCATAGCTGCGGCGAACTGCGCATCGAGCACGAGGGCCAGGAGGTGACCCTAGCCGGGTGGGTGCATCGTCGGCGTGACCACGGCCGCCTCATCTTCATCGACCTGCGCGACCACGGGGGCATCGTCCAGGTGGTGGTCAACCCTCAGAAGGCCCCACAGGCCCACGCCGCTGCCAGCGACGTGCGAGGCGAGTACGTGATGCAGGTATCGGGCCTGGTGGCGCGACGGCGGCCGGGCACCGAGAACCGAAATCTGGCTACCGGCGAGATCGAGGTGCAGGCCCAGAGCGCCCGGGTCCTCAACCCCGCCAAGACCCCTCCCTTCTACATCAACGAGGAGACGGAGGTAGAGGATCTGCTGCGCCTGCGCTACCGCTACCTGGACTTGCGGCGCGAGCGGATGCACCGTAACATGGCCCTCCGCCATCGGGTGGTCAAGTTCATCCGCGA
This sequence comes from uncultured Dehalococcoidia bacterium, assembly GCA_964354065.1. GTDB lineage: Bacteria > Chloroflexota > Dehalococcoidia > SM23-28-2 > SM23-28-2 > JAUYDU01. The sequence continues at coordinate 14,143 of CAYGYF010000012.1, forward strand.
CTTCATGGACAGCCGCGGCTTTGTGGAGGTGGAGACGCCCATCCTGATCAAGAGCACCCCAGAGGGAGCCCGCGACTACCTGGTGCCCAGCCGCGTCAATCCCGGCCAGTTCTACGCCCTGCCCCAGTCACCCCAGCAGCTTAAGCAGCTCCTGATGGTGGCTGGCTTCGAGCGCTATTTCCAGATCGCCCGCTGCTTCCGCGACGAGGACCTGCGGGCCGACCGTCAGCCGGAGTTCACCCAGCTCGACATCGAGATCAGTTTCATCGAAGAAGAGGACATGCTAAACCTGATGGAGGAGCTACACACAGCGCTGGCAGAGGCGATCCGGCCCGACCTGCGGCTGATCAAGCCCTTCCCTCGCTTCACCTACGCCGAAGCTCTACGCCGCTTCGGCAGCGACAAGCCGGACCTGCGCTACGGCATGGCGCTGGTAGACTTCTCCGACCTGCTGGCTGATTCAGAGTTCGCCGTCTTTCGGCAGACGCTGGCCGAGGGCGGTGTGGTGCGAGCCATCTGCGCCCCCGGCGGCGCCGTCCTCACCCGCAAGCAGATCGACGAGATCACCGAGTTCGTCAAGGGCTACGGCGGCAAGGGGATCATCTCCATCGGCCTCACCGGCGAGGGGCCCATCGCTGAGCTGGCCGACGACGACTTCCACTCGCCTATGCACCGTCACCTGCGGCTCGAGGAGGTGCAGGCGATGGCGGCGCGGGCCCAGGCTGGCCGCGGTGACCTGATGATTCTGGTGGCTGACCAGGAGGCGGCGGCGAACCAGGTGCTGGACGCTCTGCGGCGAGAGATGGCCCGCCGCCTCAATCTGGCCGACGAGGGCCTGCTGGCCTTCGCCTTCGTCACCGACTTTCCGCTGCTGGAATGGAACGAGGAGGAGGAGCGCTGGTACGCGATGCACCATCCCTTTACCTCTCCCAAGGAGGAGGACCTGCCGCTGATGGACAGTGACCCCGGCCGGGTTCGCGCCCGCGCCTACGACCTGGTTTGCAACGGCTGGGAGATCGGCGGCGGTAGCATCCGAATTCACCGCCGCGATTTGCAGGAGAAGATGTTCGACCTGTTGCGCATTCCGCCCGAGGAGGCCCGGCAGCGCTTCGGCCACATGCTGGAGGCCTTCGAATACGGCGCGCCGCCCCACGGCGGCATCGCCACCGGCCTCGACCGCACGGTGATGCTCCTGGCCGGCGAGCGCGACATCCGCGAGGTGATGGCCTTCCCCAAGACCAAGACTGCTTCCGACCCTATGTTCGGGGCTCCCTCCCCTGTCTCCGAGGCGCAGCTACGGGAGCTGCACCTGAAGCTGGACTTGGACGAGGAGACCTCGAAGGAAGCTCCTTGAAACTGCGCCCACGTTGTAGCTATCATGGATCGGCGTCCTGCGGGCAGCTAAGGCTATCCGCCTGCGGCTGGCTTCCGATTCACTGGCTTGCTAGTCGAAGGAGGACCAGGGTTTCATGACGAGGCTGTTGGCGGTGCTGGGCGGCGTGGCCGTAGCCGTGGCGGTGGTTATTGGCGTTGGCGTGGTCGTCATCGGTGGGGGTGGCGGCGAGCAAGGCACATCGACCCAGACGCCCGGGGCCTCGCCCACGCCCTCGACGGCCACAGCCGGCGGCGAGCTGCGCCTCCTGGGCGACGACCCCCTGACGTTGGACCCCGCCTGCGCCGGCGACGTCGGTTCCGCCATCTATATCGTGGAGATCTTCGGCGGCCTGGTCACCATCGACAAAGACCTCCAGACCGTGCCAGACATCGCCGAGAGCTGGGATGTCAGCGCCGACGGCACGACCTACACCTTTCACCTGCGGCAGGGCGTCCTCTTCCACAACCAGAGCCGCCAAGTGACCGCCGACGACGTGAAATACTCGATGGAGCGGGCACTTGACCCCGCGACCGAATCGACGGTGGCCGAGGTCTACCTGGGGGACATCGTCGGGGCCAAGGAGTTCATCGACGGCACGGCCGACGAGGTCGCTGGTATCAAGGTGGTGGATAACTACACCCTGGAGATCACCATCGATGCCCCTGAGTCCTACTTCCTGGCCAAGCTCACCTACCCCACCGCCTTCGTCGTGGATCGTAACCAGGTGGAGGGGAGCACCTGCTTCAGCGACACCAACTGGCAGCGCAAGCCCAACGGCACCGGCCCCTTCCGCCTGAAGGAGTGGAACTTCGGACAGCGCATCGTCCTGGAGCCGAACAGCCGTTATCACCTGGGGGCGCCGTCCGTGGGTCGGGTCGTGTACTCCCTGGCCGGCGGCTCGGCCATGACCATGTACGAGAACAACGAGCTGGATGTCGCCGGCGTCGGCCTCAACGACATCGAGCGGGTGCGCGACCCGGCGGAGCCCCTGAGCAAGGAGTTCTACGAGGCGCAGCGGATGGACGTGTGGTACATCGGCTTCAATGTCACCAAGCCGCCCTTCGACGACCCCAAGGTGCGCCAGGCCTTCACCTACGCCATCGACAAGGACAAGCTGATCGAGGTGGTGCTAAAGGACGCCGTGGTCGAGAGCGATGGCATCCTGCCGCCCAATATGCCCGGCTTCAACGCGAGCCTTCAGGGCCTGAAGTTCGACAAGGAGAAGGCCCAGCAGCTCCTCAGGGAATCCAAGTACGGCGGACCGGACGGATTGCCTAAAATCGAGATCGCGTCCTCGGGGCGGGGGGCCAGCGTTGGGGTGGTGCTCGAGCCCATCCTGGCCATGTGGGAGGAGAACCTGGGGGTCAAGGTCTCCACCCGCCAGACGGAATCGGCCACCTTCTTCCAGGCTCTGCACCGCGGCGACTTCCAGGTGTTCGAGCTGGGCTGGGTTGCCGACTATGTGGATGCCTCCAACTTCCTCAAGATCAACTTCGACAGCCAGAGCAACAACAACTACAGCCAATACGCCAACCCCGAGGTGGACAGCCTGCTGGCAGAGGCGGACACCGAGCAAGATACGGCCAGGCGGCTCTCCCTGTACCAGCAAGCGGAGCAGATCATCGTCAACGATGCACCCTGGGTGCCGCTGTTCCACGACAAGTCCAACGTGCTCATCAAGCCCTACGTGAAGGACTACTTGCTTCTCCCCTTCGTCATCCCCCGGCTGCGCTACGTCCATATTGAGAAGTAGGCCGCGCCGGCAACTGAGAACATGCAGGGTGTCCTTCCCTTCGTAGTACGGCGCTTGCTCTGGGCGCCGTTCGTCCTGCTGGCGGTATCGCTGGCCACCTTCGCCCTGGGGCGATTCGGGCCCGGCGACCCGGTGGAGATCCTCCAGGGGCAGTACAACAACCCCGAGGTGGTGGAGCGCATTCGCCAGCAGCGAGGTCTGGACGACCCCTTCTTCACCCAGTACGGCCGCTACATGTGGGATGCCCTGCACGGCGACCTGGGCACGAGCGTTACCTACCAGGGCACACCAGTGAGGGACATCATCTTCGACAAGTTTTGGGTCACCATTCAGTACAACCTGATAGTGCTGGTGATCATCTTCGCTATCGGCATCCCCGTTGGCATCTGGGCTGCCCTGCGCCAGGGCACCTGGCAGGACCCCTTCACCATCAGCGTCTTCCTCTTTTTCCAGTCGATACCTGTGCTGGTCACCATACCTATCTTGCAGTTCATCCTGGCGGTCAAGCTGGGATGGCTGCCCAGCAGTGGCTGGGTGGAAAGGGACATCCTCGGCCTCGGTTTTACTCCGATTAAGGTCGGCATCTTCGACAAGCGCATCATCATGCCCGTCCTGGCGATGTCTCTGCCCGGCATCGCGGGCATTGCCCGCCTGATGCGATCGCAGACTCTAGAAGTGCTCGATCAGGACTTTGTGCGCACGGCCCGGGCCAAGGGGCTGCAGGAGTTCGTGGTCGTGACCCGGCACGTTGCCCGCAACGCCCTCCTGCCCATGACCACCATGGTCGGCTTTGCCCTGGTGAGCCTCCTGGGCGGCTCGCTGTTTGTCGAGACGCTGTTCGGCATTCCCGGCATCGGCCAGTTCATCTGGAAGGCCGTGTTCAATCGCGATTACGACGTAATTATGGCCGTGACCCTGATCGTTGCCACTGCATTCATCGTCGCCAACCTGATCACTGACATCGCCTACAGCTTTATCGATCCGCGCGTTCGCCTGCAAGGAGGGTGAGGGTCCTAGGATGGCGAGGGCAGAGCTAGCTGCCGTAGGCGGCCCCTGGGAGGAAGAGCGCCCCCGCCCCAGCGCGGGCGTGTTCAGCCGCCTGCTACGTAAGCGGCTGGCGCTGGTCTGCCTGGCGGTCATCGTGGTCATCTACCTGGCGGGCATTCTGGCCCCCTGGGTGGCGCCCTACGGCTACAACAGCCAGGACCTGGACAACACCTTCGCCGGCCCCACCCTGGCTCACCCCCTGGGCACCGACCGCCTGGGCCGCGACATGCTTAGCCGCGTCATCTGGGCCTCACAGACCACCGTCATCATCAGCGCTGCTGCCATCCTCACCGGTGGTCTGGTGCTGGGGGTAGGACTAGGGCTGCTGGCCGGCTATGTCGGCGGGCGGCTGGACAACTTCATCATGCGGGTGGCCGACGCCTTCTTCGCCCTGCCAGACATCCTGCTCTTGCTGCTGATCACCGCTACCGTCAGGCCTCGCGTCGAAGGCCTGTTCGACAACTTCAGGTCCTGGCCGGTGATGGGGGGGCTGGTTGACGCCGGTGCCCCCGACTACTTCTTGATCTTCGGCGCTCTGGCCCTGTTCGGCTGGGTGGGCATGGCCCGCGTCATCCGCTCGCAGGTTCTCTCCCTGCGGGAGACGGACTACGTGCTGGCGGCGCGAGCGATGGGCGCCTCGGTGTGGCGCATCCTGGGCAGGCACCTTCTGCCCAGCGTGGGCAACCTGATCATCGTCAGCGTCACCATCTCCCTGGGGGCGATGGCTGGCACCGAGATCATGCTCACCTGGCTGGGCATTGGCGTCCAACCGCCGCATCCCAGCTTTGGGGCGATGATCTGGGACGGCAGCGGCCTCACCACCCTGCGGGCCCACCCTAATCTGCTCATGGTGCCGGCGGCGGTGGTGGGCCTGCTCCTGTTCGCCTTCAACCTGCTGGGCGACGCCCTGAACGACGTACTCAGCCCGAGACGGCAGTAGCAAGCGTCTCTGCCTACGGCAGATGGCAGCATGCTATAATATCTGTGCGGAGGCCATCCACAGGCGTGAAAGTTTCCACCGAACGCATCCCTGAGAGCCAGGTCGTCCTGGAGATCGAGGTCGAGCCCGAGCGTCTGGAAGCATCCCTCGAGCGCGCCTACCGGCGACTGGCTCAGAAGACCCGCATCCCCGGCTTCCGCAGGGGCAAGACGCCGCGAGCCATGATCGAGCGCTACCTGGGCCGCGATGCCCTCCTGAGGGAAGCCCTGGACCTCCTGATCCCCGAGGCATACAACCAGGCCATCGAGGAAGAGAGCATTGAAGCTATCGACCAGCCAGCTATCGAGTTGGTCCAGGAGGAGCCACTTGTCTTCAAGGCGACGGTGCCCGTGCGACCCAGCATCGATCTGGGGGGCTACCGAGAGGTCAGGGTGCCGCGGGAGCCGGTGACGGTGAGCGAGGAGCAGGTGGAGGCGCAACTGGAGGAGCTGCGCCATCGCTATGCTCTGCTGGAGCCGGTGAATAGGCCGGTGCAGGTGAACGACCTGGTGCGGGCGGAGATTCGGGTCAGCCTGGACGGGCGCCGCATCTTCTCCGAGGACGACGCCGAGTTTCGCTTGCGGCAGGGGGCGACCATCCTCCTGCCGGGCTTTGCCGAGCAGCTTCCCGGCAGCGAGAAGGGGGTCACGCGGGAGATCAGCGTGGCCGTGCCGGAGGACTACCCCCAGCGCTCGCTGGCCGGCAAGACCTGCCTGTGCACGCTGCTGGTGAAGGAGATCAAGGAGGAGCGACTGCCGGAGCTCGACGACGCCTTCGCCAGCCAGGCCGGGGAAGGCTTTCCCAGTCTAGCAGCGTTGCGAGAGTGGGTGGAGTCGGACTTGCGCCAAGCGGCGGAGGCGGAGGCCGACGCCCGCTATCGGGAGAGGGTGGTGGACGCCGTGGTGGCCAGCGCCTCGGTGGAATTCCCGCCGGTGCTGGTGGAGCGCGAGGTCGACCACCTGTTGCGGGAGCGGGCCAGCGCCAGTGGCGCCAAGGATGTCGAGCGCTACTTGCAGCAGATGCGCACGCCCGAGGAGGAGCTGCGGCAGGAGTTGCGCCTCCAGGCCGTCGAGCGCATCCAGCGCTCGCTGGTCCTGGCCAAGGTGGCGGAGGTGGAAGCGATCACCGTGAGCGAGGAGGACATCGACGCCGAGATCGAGCGCCTGGCGGCCTCGTCCGGACCGCGGGCGGCCGAAGTGCGTCAGATGTTCGCCAACCCGGGCGGCCGCCAGGCGCTGGAGCGCTCCCTCTTCACCCGCAAGACCCTGGAGCGACTGGCAGCCATCGCCTCGGGAGAAGATGTCCCTCCGCCCTCAGGACAGGCGGAGGAGAAATCCAGCCAAGAGGATTCGAGCCCTGCCCTGAGCGCAGCGAACGGGAAGGAGTGAAGCCAATGGACAACAGACCAGAGATGATAATCCCCTATGTTGTGGAGACCAGCCCGCGGGGCGAGCGCGCCTTCGATATTTATTCGCTGCTCCTGAAGGAGCGCATCATCTTTCTGGGCACGCCGATAGACGACCAGATAAGCAACCTGATCATCGCCCAGCTCCTCTACCTGGAGCGAGAGGACCCCGAGAAGGATGTCAACCTCTACATCAACTCCCCCGGCGGCTCCATCAGCGCCGGCCTGGCCATCTACGACACCATACAGCTCGTTCGCTGCGACATCGCCACCATCTGCGTGGGCATGTGCGCCAGCATGGCCACCGTACTGCTGGCGGCTGGCACCAAGGCGAAGCGATACGCGCGGCCCCACTCGACGGTGCACATCC
>CAYGYF010000013.1:0-20539 GCA_964354065.1 uncultured Dehalococcoidia bacterium
TGCCACCCCGCTCGCCCAAGCTCAATGGCCACGTGGAGAGGGCCCACAGAACCCACGCCGAGGAGTTCTACGAGGTGGCTGACCTCTGCTGGACAGTGGCTGAGCTCAACCGTCAAGCCCTTGCCTGGGAAGGGGTGTACAATACTGTCCGCCCCCACCAGGCCCTGGCGTACAAGACGCCCAAGCAGTTCTTGGAGGAGTTTGCTCTTGCGCACCCTCCCTAGTGTCACCAATGTACTGGACGAGTACAGATGATTGACACCACGGCTTCGTCTACCCCATAATCGTCGCGAAGTCTGCGGCCATCGACGCCAGAGGCGGCCCGGCTGAGACAATTCAGGTGGCCTGAAGGCCCAAAAGTTCCGCCACCTGAATCGTTTCGGCGAACCGCGGCGGCCAGATACCGGAATGGCGTCTCTGGCGGAATTTCCGCCCTGCTGAATGGGGTTCAGGAGGTCGCTGGTTCAAATCCAGTCGCCCCGACCATTGGATTTCGGAATCGACCCTCCGGCGACACTATGATCATCCCGAGTCGCCTCCGGCGCCCTCGAAGGTCACTGACCATGAAGTGCGAATCGGCTGCGACGCAGAAATGCTATGTTGCCTGCGGCAGGGTGAGGTCACTTCACATTGATTGAGGTGCCATCCGGCAGTAGTCCACGTTATACTTGAGGCGTAGCCTCATCGTAGCAGAGGAGGTGTGCTGTGTCCGCACGACCCTGGCTCCTAGTCATCGCCCTGATCGTAGTTCTTCTGTCCGCCTGCGGCGGCGAAGAGGCCACCCCTACGCCTACCGCTAGGCCTACCCAAGCCCCCGCCACTCCCAGTCCGGCGGCTTCCCCAGCTACTCCTACTCCGGCTCCCGGCACTCCGCTAACTCTCACGATCAGCTCCATCTCCCCCACTCCTGCGAAGATCGGCGATCAGGTGACCGTCACCTTCACGACCCAGCCTGAGGCGGTGATCGGCTTCCAGATTACGGATTCGCAGGGGAAAACCGTCGCTCAGACGATGGTGCCCGCCGATAGCGATGGGACGGCCACCTATACGCAGGCCATCGCGGGCCCCCAGGGCACCTGGCGGGTCGAGGCAGCCGCAGGCGCTACGGCCCAGGATCTCCTGCGACTTCAGGCGGCGCCAACACCGGGGCCCGAGACCGCCAACGCAACCTTCGAGGTGCAGTGAGCGACCGCCAAGGCTAGGGGAGGCGGGCCATGCAGGAGCGGCAGCGGGGCGAGGAAGGCGAGAGCAACCGGGAGGGGTCCGACACAGGTTTCGTCGATGAAGAGGGGACTACCTGGGAACTAGACCCCAACGACCCCAGCCACCCTGACTACGACCTGTCGGAGGCGGCGGGCTACGGCGGCTGGGAGCCGGCGGAAGGCTCGAGCCCCGTCTGGCGGCGGGTGGTTGTGGTGGTGTCGCTGCTGCTGGCGATGGCGCTGGTCCTTCCCCCGCTCATACGTCTTCTGTTCTTCTAGGGCGCGGCCTGACGCCCGGTCAGCGCCTGGTAGTTGTAATAGCTCTGCTTGGGCGTGCCGTCGTACTGCACCAGGCCGAAGTGTCCCTCCGGGCGGCGGAGAAGCCGATCTCGGTGATCCAGATGGGCTTGTCGTCGCCGTTGGCGGCCAGGCCGCCGAGGAGCACTACCGCCGCGGGGTTGGCCGCCTTGATAAGCTGGTAGGCCCCTACCCTCACCTTCTCGCCGGAGGCGGTCCGCTTTGCGGACTCTGCCTCTGGCGAAGAGTCCGCAAAGCGGACAAGGCGGGAACCCTACCGCACCCCCTGTTGTTAGGCTGCTATACGCAAAACCCAGGCGATGGGCCCCATTGCTCGGTAGAGGCGCCAGGGGTCATAGTCCTGATGCAGGGAAGCCACCTCTTCCTCGGTGGGGTAGTAGAGCATCATCGGGTACATCGCCCCCTGATAGCCAGGCTCGTCGCGGTGCTGCAAGCCAGTGCAGTGGCCGAACTCGTGGGTTAGGGTCTTTTCGGGGACGTCCGGCAGCCAGGTAGAGGTGCCCGGCCAGACGTAGTCATATCTCTGCCAGAAGGTCGAGGCGTTGACGGTAACTTCGCAGTGCTGGTAGAAGCGCCAGGAGAGCCAGTCCCACTGGCTGGACGGCACGTCTATGCGGCTCCAGCCAGCCGGTTGAGGGCTGCCCAGGTCCTCGATAATGACGCGCAGGTCGGGTTCCACCCCTGGTTCGCACCAGGGTCGGGAGCTGACCCCCCAGCGGAGGGAGAGGTTGTCCTGCACCCAGGCGTCGCTGACCCCTACCCCCGCCCTGTCCTCGAGGCAGAAGGAGATCTCATTATCATAGAGGGGGAACCACTGGAAGAAGCTCGGGGGGATAGGATCGGGTTCCTGCTCCCAGTGGGAGGCGACCGGAGCGCCAATGGACAGGGCGATCTTGGCCGTCCAGAGGAGAGCCAGGATGAGGCAGCACGCCAGGCCGGCCCGTGCCGCCAGCCGGGTTAGCCAAAGAACCCTTGCTGTCGGCATCGGTCATCGCGGACGCTGCTGTTCCGCAACTTTACGATAACAGCGCCGGCATCGTTATGTCAGTTAACGCTCGGTGAAAGCCACCTTTCTCCACCGTTTCTCCACTCGCCTTTACCGGTTCTTAACCTTGAGCGATTTGGTCAAGTGACGCTGAGCGCGGAGTGATGTAGCGGAGGCCTTCAGGCCTCCATGACATGGGGTGGAAGCCTGATGGCCATCAACAAAATAATTCGACACCAGGCAGGGCTGAAGCCCTGCAGCTACGGCCCCATCTGCTCTTCACTCCGTAGCTGCAGGCCTGCCATGCACGGAACAACCAGCACTGTCGCACTATTTGGTCAATGACCATCAGGGTGCAGTCGAGAATACCCGACCCACTAGAGATGAGCCAGTGGCGTTGAAAGTATTCCAGGCTGGCATATAATCCTGGGCGTTAGGCCCGCGCCAGCGACCGTCGACTTCGGAAGCACGGAGGGAAGCTGCCATGGGCCATTGGCGAGGGAGAGGCTGGTATGCGGCAGAGCAGGGCTAAAGCCTTGCAGTTGCGGGGGCGGAAGGGCAGTAGACCTCGACCTTGGCGGCGTTGACCAGGATGACCGCCGCCTTCCAGACAAGGCTGGGATCGGGCACATAGACGGCCTCAGCGTCGGTGAGAGCCACGAAGCCGGGCATCGTCAGCAACGGCAGGCCGGCCAGCTCGACCCCGGGCGCCAGGTGGATATCGCCTCGCACGGCGAAGGCGGCAAGGGCCAGCCACACCGGATGGGGCACCTTCTCCACGTACTCCAGCGGCCGCTGGGAGACGGCCCCCTTCGGCAGGCTCAGGGCAGGCTCAGGGTGGGCTGCGGCGGAGGGGGAGGGTTCCTCGTGGGGGATGGCGAAGGCGATGGCGTCTTTCCTGATGCGGGCGTAGGGCCACCGAGGGGCATCGTCCCACCCCTGGCGCAGGGGCACCACCTGGACATCGGCCAGAGCGATAGTCTCCTCGCCGTAGTTCAGCAGGTCGAGCACGCGCCTCACGACCTGCGACCAGCGCAGCGATCCCCGAATGCGCTGGCTCTCAGTGACCAGCTCCAGCCGCGTCAGGCGCTCCGATCGCTCAGCCGTTAGGTCCGCAGCCTCGGGGCCGCCAGGTCGGCCCCCGTCTGTAGGGGCAAGGCTTGCCCCTGCTCCTGCTTCTTGCAAGCCCTGTTCGGACATGAGCTCTTCAACCGCCGATTGAAGCAGCGGCCCTACATTACGGGTGGGAAGAGGCTGGCAATCAACTGGCGGTCCGTCTCCTCCGCGGCGAGGGCAGGACTACCGCCGTCTGGCGAAATCAGGCCCCGCCGTTCGGCGCGCAGGAAGCCTTCCACGACGTCGGGGTCGAACTGAGTACCCACGTGGCGCTGGATCTCCGCCAGGGCCTGCTCGTGCGATCTGGCGCGGCGGTAGGGGCGGTCGGAGGTGATGGCGTCATAAGCATCGACGACGGCGAAGATGCGCGCCCCCAGGGGTATGTCCTGGCCGTTAAGGCCGCGGGGGTAGCCGGCGCCGTCGAAGCGCTCGTGGTGGGCGCGAATGATGTCGGCGGGCCGGTGGAGGAAGGGAACGTCTTTGACCATCTGATAGCCGACCTCCGGGTGCGTCCTCATGATCCCCCACTCCCCGGGGGTGAGCGGCCCGGGCTTGGAGAGGATGGCGTCAGGCACGACGATCTTGCCAATGTCGTGGAGGATAGCCGCCCGCTCGATGTCAACCAGCTTGTCGCCCTCGATTCCAAACTGGCTGGCAACGGCTAGAGAGAGGTCAGCCACGCGGCGGGAATGGCCTTCGGTGACGCGGTCGCGCAGGTCGAGGGCGGAGCAAAGGATGTGCAGAATGGCCTGGTACTCGTGGTTGTACAGGCGAACGTTGTCCAGAGTGAGACCCAAGACGCTGCCGATGGCGGCGAGAAGCGTGCGGTCTCTGAGATCGGCTAGTCCCTTACTTCCCACGAGGTTCAGGATGCCGATGACCTTGTCCATAGCCACCACCGGCACGTAGACCGACTGGTGGCCGGGGCCGAAGGCGGCGAACCAGGGGTGGCCGTCCTTGATGGGTTCGGACAATATGCGCTGCTGCCGCATGGCCTCGCGGATCGGCCCCGGGTGGGCATCCAACTCGGCATCGAAGCGGACAGTGCCCGGCGGGTAGCCGTGGATAGCCAGCGCTTCCAGGGCAGAGCCATCCCGCTGAAGGAAGGCGAGCCCAACCGCGTCCGCCTTGAGCCAGCGCGCCAGGGCCTGCACGGCCCGCTGGCAGGCCTGGCGCAGGTCGCGCGTCGATCCCAGCTCGACGGCGAGCAGGCTGGGGTATATGGCCCGCTTGCTGAGGCTGATACCCCACAACATGGCCAACTCAACCGCCACCACGGCAATGACGTAGCCTCCCAGGTGGCTGACAACCGCCACCGGCCAGGACAGCCCCAAGAGGAAGTGGTCAAGGGGGATGAGGAGGGTTACCGCTGGATAGACAACGACCCGTAGCCAGCGCCTGAGGGCCAGCACGTCGTGGAGGGGGTCGCCCCCATGGCGGCTGGGGCTGTCGGAGCGGTCAGACATGGGCTTCCTCTCCTTCGGCTCCGCTCAGGGCGGGCCCTGGGGCGGCAGGGGCGACCAGATGGGCGACCGCGGCCTGTTCCCCCTCGCCTTGAGGGGGGAGCGTGTCGCGAATGAGGCCCCGCCTGTCAGCCGCCAGGAACGCTTCCACCACCTTCGGATCGAACTGGGTACCGGCGTTGCGGCGGATCTCGTCAACGGCGGTGGTGTGAGAGGCGGCCTTGCGGTAGGGCCGGTCGGAGGTGATGGCATCGTAGGCGTCGGCCACGGCGAAGACGCGGGCCGCCAGGGGTATCTTCTCCCCCTTCAGGCCCAGGGGGTAGCCGCCGCCGTCGTAGCGCTCGTGGTGGGCGATCATGATCTCCGCCGCCTGGCGCAGGAAGGGGACGTCCCTCACAGCCTGGTAGGCGAGCTCCGGGTGCTTCTGCACCTCCTCCCACTCGTCTCTAGTGAGGGTGCTGGGCTTGGCTAGGATTTCATTGGGGAGGCCGATCTGGCCGACGTCGTGGAGCATGGCTGCCTGCTCCAGATAGGATAGCTCATCCTCGGAGAGGCCGAGTTCTCGGCCCAGGGTCAGGGCCAGCCGACCCGCGCGCAGGGAATGGCCCCTGGTGGCCCGATCGCGCAGGTCGAGGGCGACGGCCAGAACCTGGAGGAGGGATTCGTGGCTGCGCTTCAGCTCCTGGGAGCGGCGCAAGAGCTGCCGCCGGTTCCTGCCCACGGTCTGGAAAGCGCGGGCGACGATGAGCAGAAGGGCGGCGTAGAGGAAGCCCATGGCGCCGGCAACGCCCACATAGATGGTGCTCTCCAAGCTCTGGATGCGGGCAGCCACCGGCGCGTAGGGTTCGCGTATCTCCAGGGCGGCCGTAGCATTCGTCGTGCCCTCAAAGGTTAGGGGAGCGTAGACCGCCAGGAGCTTCTGGGAATTGGAGCCGGCAACGCCTTCCGCCCCCCCGACTTCGCTCAGAGCAGGCCCTTCGGGGCTGACGACGCGGGTGGTGATGTCGCTCCTGAGGGCAGCCGCCAGCTCGCCGCTGATAGGAAAGGCCTGGCCGATCTGGGACGGGCTATTGGAGTCGTAGATGAGGGTTCCGTCCCAGCGCCAGATCTTCACCTGTTGCATCCCTGTTGGGATGATGTTCTCCTTCACGAACTGGTCGAACGCCGTGTAGGCAGCACCCGTGAGGGGCACGAGAACCTGCTCCGCTGACAGGCGGGGCGTGATCTGCCCCGAAACGCGCTCCTGAACCTCCCGAGCGGCATCGCTGGTCTCGCTGCTCCTGACGGAGTGGGCCAGGTAGCGACTGAGGCCGAAGCCGGTGGCACCCACCAGCATCAGGCTGAGAGTGGCAAAGACCACGGCGAATTGCCACACCAGGGCATAGCCGGTCAGCCATCGCCAAAAGTTCCCCAGGCCGGCTCTCACGCTGAGGCCGTCCTTTCTAGTAAGCCACGTTGCAGCCGAACGTATCCTCATTACCCCACACCCGAGCTGAGCAGTGGGATTCTTGCAGGCCTAGCCCCCTTTTGGCCTCGATCCAGCGGAGCGGCTGGTCGACGAGGGGCCACCATTCTTCTTGCGGGTTGTCTTGGTGGCGTAGACATGGGTATCGGCCCACTGGACCACCTCGTCCACACTATCGCCGCCCCAGGGGAAGCCCGAGACCCCCAAGGATACGTTTAGCTTGAGGGAAGCCCCGTCCTGTTCATAGACGGGGGTAACTTCCAGGGCTCGCTGGAGCCGCGTGGCCATGGCAAAAGCCCCGTCTTTATCCGTCTCCGGCATAATCACGCCAAACTCGTCGCCACCCAGGCGGGCGGGGATGTCGCTGACGCGGGTGCATTTCACCAGCATCTTGGCCAGGTTGGCCAGCACCACGTCTCCCGCCTGGTGACCGTAGGAGTCGTTGACGTCCTTGAGATGGTCAACGTCTGCCACGAGGATGGCCAGGGGGCTTTGCAGGGCGCGGGCCCGTTCCAACTCTCGCCGTAACCGCTCGAAGAAGTAGCGGCGGTTGAAGAGCTGGGTCAGGTCGTCCCGCATGGCCATGTCTTGCAGCTCGAGATTGCGAATGAACAGGCGCGCCCGATAGCGTCGCTCCAGCTCCACTTGCACCTTGCTGGAGTGGGCGGCGAGGGCAAGGGCCATCAGGTAGATGCAGAGGAAGACCAGGGCCGTCACCAGATAGAACGTCACCCCGCCGCCGCGCTGACTGAGGGCATGGGCCGCGATGACGACGGCGGCGGCGATGGCGGCGGCCACCCCGCCGACGAGCCGCAGCAGCCAGCGAAAGCGAGCGAGGTTGGCCCCTGGCCCCGACGGGTCGGGGCGCTCGGTTTGCCGGGCGATAGGCGACGTACTCGTTGGCGTGGGCGCTTCCTGGTGACTGTCTGGCATAGACAAATCCTCACTAGCGGTTACGGCTAGGGCCGTGACCTACTTTTTCTGTCTCCCAATGTAAGACGCTTGAATCTACCTGCGGTTACATTAGGTCGGGGGTCTGAAGACCCTCGCCTACGAAGCCGTTACCATGTCGGCTTATTCTGTCAAAGACCATAGCCTTGCAGCTACGTTCTCCGCGCTTCCTCCTTCCTCGCTCAGCGCTTGTCGGTGGACCGGCCCGCCGCATCCTCCTCCGCCTTCGGTGGAGGCGGCGAGGCATCGGGTTAGCCGCGGCGAGTAGCCTTGGCGGCGTACATGTAGGTATCCGCCCACTGCACCAACTGGTCGACGTCATCGCCGCCCCAGGGATAGCCCGACACGCCCAGGGACACGTTCAGCTTCAGGCGGCGGCCGTTGTCCTCGACGACGGACGACCCCTCCAGCGAGCGCTGGAGGCGGCCCGCCACGGCGAAGGCGCCGGGCTTGTCCGTCTCGGGCATGATAACGGCGAACTCGTCGCCGCCGATGCGGGCGGGCACGTCGCAGGTGCGGGTGTACTCCACCAGCAGCCTGCCCACGGCCGCCAGGAGCAGGTCGCCGGCCCGGTGACCATAGACATCGTTGACACTCTTGAGGCCGTCCACGTCTAGCACCACGACGGCCAACGGTCGCTGGAAGGTGCGGGCCTGGTCTAGCTCTCGCTGGAGGCGGTCGTAGAAGTAGCGACGGTTGAAGATCTGAGTAAGGTCATCGCGCATGGCCATGTCTTGCAGCTCGATATTGCGGATGAACAGACGGGCCTGGTATCGCCTCTGGTACTCCTCGACCTTTCGGCGAGAGACGTAGGCAGAGAGAAAGCCCAAGGCGCTGAGGACGGCAAAGGCCGAAACGGCAGAAAGGAATCCCAGGGTGTAGTCGGCGAAGAGCTGAGCCGCGATGACAATGGCCAAGGCAGCAGCAGCGACGACGGCGTGGGTCAAGAGCAGCAAGAACGCCGGCCGAGCCGGTCTGGAGGCCTGTTCGGCTGCGCTATCCCTATCCCACTGAGCGCGCACCGCCTCCTGGATGGGGCTGTCGGTGGCCATATCCTCTCGCTCTGCTCAAGGCAAGCCTTGAGTCCCTTCTAAAGGAAAGGACGCCAGGCGGCAAGGGACGGTTACAGCACGGTTCCCTGGGAGGGGTGAATAGACGGGGAAAGAAAGGGGGTGGCCGGGGGCGGCAGGCCCTGGCCGACGGCGGCGATGCGGCCCTCCTCGACGATGACAGTGGCGGCGGAGACCTCCTCCTCGGGGGTGAGGACACGAGCGTTGAGAAGAGCGGTGATCATGGTACGGCGACCCTTCGGGCTTGAGCCCTTCAGGGCGAAGCCTGTGCCTTCAGCTTTGCCTATGATACTATGGGTGCCGCATTTAAGCCTGTGTCCCGGCCGGGGTATTGAATGGAAACTGGCCGTGAGCGATAGCGAGAAGCGGCCGATCATGGTGGTGTCGCACACCCACTGGGACCGCGAATGGTACCTGCCCTTCGAGACCTTTCGCAGCCGCCTGGTGGCCATGATGGACAAGCTCCTCCACATCCTAGAGACAAACCCCGACTACAAGCACTTCATGCTCGACGGCCAGAGCATCGTCCTGGAGGACTACCTGGAGATACGCCCTGACCGGCGGGAGGAGATCGCCCGCCAGGTGCAGGCGGGCCGCCTGCTGGTGGGCCCCTGGTACGTCCTGCCGGACGAGTTCCTGGTGGGGGGCGAGTCCCTCATCCGCAACCTCCAGCGGGGCATCGCCGTGGCCCGCCAGTTCGGGCCGCCGATGATGGTGGGCTACCTGCCGGACATGTTCGGCCACATCGCCCACATGCCGGCGATTCTGGCCGGCTTCGGCATCGGCGCCGCCGTCATCTGGCGGGGCGTGGACAGGTCTATCCCCACGTCCGAGTTCTTCTGGCGAACCGCTGACGGCTCGGAGGTGCTGGCCATCCACCTGCCGCAGGGATACGGCATCGGCCAGCGACTGCCGCTGGAGCGCGAGGCCCTGCTGAACCGCCTGCACAACATCCGCCAGATCCTGGAGCCCTGGGCGAGCACCCGCTACCTGCTCCTGCCCAACGGCAGCGACCATGCCGAGCCTCAGCCCGAGCTTCCAGCCATCATCGCCCTGGCCAACGAGAACCTGGACGACGCCGAGCTGGTGCACGCCACCCTGCCCATGTATATCGAGGCGGTGCGGCAGGAGATGGGCGCTGCCCTTCGACAAGCTCAGGGCGGCTCCTGGCCCCGCGTGGAGGGAGAGTTCCGCTCGGGCCAGCGGGCGTGGGTGCTGCCCAGCGTCTCCTCCACCCGGATGTGGATCAAGCAGCGCAACCAGGAGTGCGAGGACCTTCTTCTGCGCTGGGCCGAGCCCTTCTCGGCCTGGGCCAACCTTATCCGCCAGCGCAACGGTGATTCCCCCGACAGGAGCGCTTCCGACGCCGACCTGCTGGGCCTGGCCTGGAAGCTCTTATTGCAGAACCACCCCCACGACTCCATCTGCGGGTGCAGTATCGACCAGGTGCACGAGGAGATGGCGGTTCGCTTCGACCGCTGCCGGGATGGGGGAGAGGCCGTGGCCCGCGACGCCCTGCGCTACCTGGCCGAGTCGGCCGCGCCCGACGAAGGGACGCACGTGGTGGTGTTCAATCCTCTGGACGGGCCCCGCACCGACCTGGCCACGGCCCGTCTCCCCCTGCGAGACGGGCAGGAGCCGCTGTGGCTGGAGGACGAGGCGGGCGGCAGCCCGCTGCCCCTGCAACCACTGCGCCGCGGCCTGCTGTTCCCCCGTGATACGGAGGAGCGGGTCGAGGTGGCCTTTATCGCCCCCAATGTCCCCGCCTACGGCTACAAGGCCTTTCGCGTCGGCTACGCCCAGGGCCGAGAGTCGGCCGACCTGTCGGCCCCAACCCGCCGCCGGCCTGCCGCCCCCCCCGCCTCTGGCGGGATGGAGAACGAGTTCTTTCGGGTCGAGGTGGACGGGGAGGACGGCACGATCACCCTCACCGACAAGGTCGCGGGGACGACCCTAAGCGGCCTCAATCGCTTCGTGGACGGGGGAGACTGCGGCGACGAGTACAACTATTGCCCTCCCGCCCGGGACAAGCTGGTGGACGCGCCGGCACAGCCGCCGCGAATCCGTATGGTGGAGGACGGCCCGGCCCGCTGGAGCCTGGAGATCGCCCTCGACTACAGCCTGCCCAAGAGGCTGGCCGCCGACGGCCCTTCGACAGGCTCAGGGCGGCGGGCGCGGGAGCGGCAGCTTTGTCGCATCGTCAGCCGCGTCAGCATCTATGCAGGCGTGCCGCGGGTGGACTTCGAGACGGAGGTGGACAACCAGGCGGAGGACCACCGCCTGCGGGTGCACTTCCCCACTGGCCTGCGAGCCCAGGTCTCACACGCGGAGCAGCACTTCGGGGTGGTAGCCCGGCCGGTGGCCCTGCCCGAAGCCGACGGCACCTGGATGGAGGAGCCCCAGGGGACGTACCCTCAGAAGTCCTTCGTCGACGTGAACGACGGCCAGCGCGGCCTGCTGCTGGCCAATCGCGGCCTGCCGGAGTACGAGGTCATCGACGGCCCCAGCGGGGCCATCATCGCCCTGACGCTCCTGCGTTGCGTGGGCTTCCTGTCGCGGCCAACCATGGCGACTCGGCGAGCGCAGGCGGGGCCGCTCATCCCGGCGCCCGGCGCCCAATGCCCGGGCAAGCATGTCTTCCACTACTCGCTCGTTCCCCACAGTGGCGGCTGGGAGTCGGCCTTCGTCCAGGCCCATCGCTTCGCCCATCCCCTGCGGGCGGTGACCACCAGCGCGGGGAAGAAGCAAATTGCGGCGAGGGCCAGCCTCCTGTCCGTCCGGCCCAGCGCCCTCGTCCTGTCCGCCCTCAAGCCGCCTCAGGACGGGCGGAGCATCATCGTTCGGCTGTACAACGTTACCTCCCAACCAGTGGGGGGCGAGGTGCGGCTGGAAGAGCCACACGAGGCGGTAGAGGTGGTCGACCTGAACGAGGAGCCGCTGGGCGTGGCCGACGTCGAGGACGGCTGGGTGCGGCTGTCGGCCAAGCCGAACGAGATCGTAACGCTAAGGTTTAGCCTATCTCACAACGGATAGGAAGCGGATAGGCGGCTGCCGGTGAAGGCGGGCTCGCCGCCGAACGCGCTGGCGATAAAGTAGCGCTGCTCCCTACGGCGCGATGCAGGCGCGGGTGACGGCGGTCTGCTTGTTGGCCCACTCCGCCTGCTGGAAGGCCTCGTTGATCTGGTCGAGGGGGAACCTGTGAGACACCACCTGGTGCATGGGGTACTTGTCCCGGGTGCGCCGCAGGAAGTCCAGAGCCACCGGCAGGATCCAGGGGTCGTACATGTTCACAGCCACGATGGTCTTGTTGGACCAGACTAGCTGGGAGGGGTCGAGGGTCAGCATCCGGGCAAAGCTGATGTTGCCCATCTCCAGGTAGGTGCCGCCCACGCGCACCATGGCCAGGCCCTCGGTGATGGCGGCGGGGATGCCCACCAACTCGACCGCCATATCGGCGCCCCGCCCCTGAGTCAGCTCCCTCACCCGGTTAGCGCGGTCGAAGGGCTGCTGGTACTCGTTCAGGTCGATGAGGTGGTCGGCGCCGCAGGCCCTGGCCATCTCCAGGCGCTCGGGCAGGCCATCGATGACGATGATCTGGGAGGCGCCCATCTCCCTGGCCACCATGGTGGCATTGATGCCCAGGCCACCGGCGCCCTGGATGACGATGGTGTCGCCGAAGCGGAGGTGTGCCTTGTGCAGGCCGAAGATCACCTGTGAGAGGGCGCAATTGATGGGCGTCACCATGTCGTCGGGCAGCTCCTCGGGGACCTTGAAGACGAAGTGACCGGGCGACAGGTAGAAGTACTCGGCGTAGGCGCCGGTGAAGTGAGGGAAGCGGTCGACGGGGGGCGGCGGCGGATAGCGGGCCGGGCAGGCGTAGAACTCGCCGCGCAGGCACTGGTAGCAGCGACGGCAGGGATAGAAGTAGGGATAGACCACCCGGTCGCCTTCCTTCAGAGGCTGGCCGAGGGAGTCGGCCTTGACGTTGGCGCCCAGCTTGTACACCCGGCCAGCCATCTCGTGGCCGAGGACGCGGGCGCCGGGGCCGGCCATGGTCAGGCGGATGTCGCCGCGCCAGATGTGAAGGTCGGAGCCGCAGATGCCGGCGGTAGTCACCTTGACCAGGATGGCATCGGGCTCCACCTCCGGTAGGGGTATCTCCTGAATCTCGAAGGGCTGACCGAAGTCAGTGTAGACAGCGGCCTTGCCGGTCTCGGCCATGGTGCCTCCTTCCAAGCACGTGGGGATGGACTTGTTCCAGTATTGCCATGAGCGTGAGCGGTGTCAATAGTGTGATCGGTCAAGGCATAGTAGGTAGGGGCGCAGCCTGCTGCGCCCCTACTAACCGGTGTCATAGCCCTCTTGGAGTTGGCCCTCGCCGACAGGCATCATCAGGCGGGAGGCGAACAAACGTGCTACATGGCAAGTGGGTATGGATTTGGAATTGGAAACGTTGTGACGAAGGCGATCCCGACCGCGTGGCCGAACGCCTGAAGGCTGCTGACTGCGCCGGGGCGATCGTGAAGGCGCACGACGGGCCGAACTGGTTCGACCAGGGCCAGCCGTGGCGGGAGATAGGTCGCGCCCTCAAGTCGCACGGGCTGAGGGTAGCTGGCTGGGGCTACCTGTACGGCGAGAATTGGCAGGGCGAGGCCGACAGGGCCATCGAGACCATCCAGTACGGTGAGGCCGACGCCTACGTGCTGGACGTGGAGGCGGAGTTCGAGGGCAAGGAAACGGTGGCCGAGGCCATCTGCCAGCGGATCCGCGAGGCGGTAGAGCCAGATTACCCCCTCTTCTACTCCACCTTCGCCATCGCCCGCTACCACCGCGACTTCCCCTACGCGGCCTTCGAGCGCTACTGCAACGGCACGCTGCCGCAGGTGTACTGGAACGCCTTTGGGTCCGCCTTTGGCGGAATGGCCGAGGCGGTGGCGATGACCTACGAGGACTACGGGGCGCTCCCCCGACCAGTCGGGGCTGAGCGCATCTTCCCCGTCGCTGGCCTCTACGCAGAAGGCCGGGTGCCGTATCCCGACCCCTCCGACGTGATCGGCTTCATCGATCTCGCTTACCAGCGACGCGGTGGGAAGGACAGCGGCGGCGTGGAGGGTGGCTGCTCTTTCTGGAGCTACGAGCACATGTCCGCCGATATGTGGCAGGCGGTGGCGGCCAATCCCTGGCCAGTGGAGGGGATGCCCTGGACGGGGTGGCAGAGCAGCAACGATGGGGATGGGGAGCTGGCCCGGCTGCGCCAGGAGAACGCCGAGATGGCCGGCCGCATCGGCCGAGGGCTGAGCCTGGCGGGCGAGCTGGTGAAGGTGCTAAGAGGCGAAGCGTAGGCCTGTAGGGGCGCAGCATGCTGCGCCCCTACAGGGGGCGGGCCGACCTGTTATAATCATCGAGGCTGTTGAAAAAGCCTCCTGTTCGCCCTTCGACGGGCCTGCCTCCGCCGGAGGCGGATCTGTCGAACCATGAGCGGAGTAGATGGGTTAGGCAGAGGGTGGTCACCGTTTCCGGCCAGGTGAGTCTGCGCTACGCCAGCTTCGAGACGCGGCTAGTGGCCTTCGTCCTCGATCTGATTGTGCTGTTTTCCTTCTTCATGCTGTTCGTCGCCGTGGCCTTCCTTCAGCTCCTGCTACGAAGCGACTTCGGCGAAGTAGACCCTCCCAGCTCAGCCGTACTTACAGCCGTGGCCCTGGTGCTCGCCGACCTGCTGTTTGTGCCTGCCTACTTCCTGGGTCTGTGGGCCTGGCGAGGCCAGACGCTGGGCAAGATGGCGATGGCCGTCAAGGTGGTGCGGCGGGACGGCAGCCGCGTAGGGCTGGGGACGGCGGCCCTGCGCCTGATAGGCTACCTGTTTTCGACCCTGCTCTTGTTTGGGGGCTTCCTGATGATCGCTTTCGACCGACAGCGCCGGGGGCTTCACGATAGGCTGGCCGACACGGTGGTGGTGGAGCCGGCATGAGGCCCCGACAATTCGGGGCGCCTTGGAGGCAGGCCCCTTCCACATCCGCCGAAGGCGGATCCACCTCTGGCGGAGGCTCAGGGCTGGCTCTGGCCGGGCCCCTTGTGCGAGGCGCTCTTCAGTGGCTGTTCAGCAGCCTGCTCGCCCTCTCCCTGATCGGCCTGTTCCTGGTAATCAGCGCCTTACAGCTCACATCCTCCGAGCCAGCCCAGCGCATCCTGGCGCGGGCGGTGGCCGACCTCACGGAGATAGACGCCCTCCTGCCGTCGATTCAGGCCGACCTAGTGGAGGCAGCCCAGGCCAGCCAGGAGCCCACCGTGGCCGTGCCCCACTTTCCGCTGCCGGTAGAGCTGCCGCGGGAGGAGGCCAGCAGCATCTCGGCGTCCGAGCTGCGGTCGCGCCTGCTGGGCGAGGGTGCCCGGGCCATCTACAAGGAGGGCATGTCGGCGTGGGCGCTGGGCGACCCGGAGGCGAAGCAAAGCATCGACATCCTGTCGCCGGAGGGCGGGATTCATCGCGGGCTGGGCTTCCTCAGCGACGACGACTATCGGGCCTTTCGCATCGCCGCCATCGTCCTGGGGCTGATATCCCTGGTCCTGGCGGGACTGGTGTTGGTGGCGACGAAGGGATGGGGCCGGGTGGTCGCCCTGGGAGCGGCCATCCTGGGAGCGGCGGTGCCGTCCCTGGTGGCAGCGGTGGGCATTCGGTTCATCTTTCGCAGCGCGAGAGAGGATCAAACCGACTATCTGATGGTGAGGCTGCTGAACCTGGGCAACGACGTGACCTGGCTGGCCCTGCGCAACTACACGATTCTGACCCTGGTGGGCCTGGGGATGGTCGTGGTGGGGCTGGGTCTGGTGGTGCTGGAGACGCACCAGAGAGCAGCGACAGCTGACCCTGGTCGGGGTCGTTGACAGGGGCTGCGGCGGCAGTCTAGAATCGTCTCGCAGGCGGGCGGGCGTAGCTCAGTCGGCAGAGCATCTGCTTCCCAAACAGCCAGCGCTCACCCCTGTGCGACAGACGCGAGGACCTAGAGCAAAACGCGCCCAGTTATAGGCTGAACGATATTCCTCACAGCGACCTGGTGCCCCCACCTCGTCATATGCCTCCTACGCTAAGAGCAACTGGCAGCCCAGGCATCGAATTAGTCTCAGAAGTATCACAACGCAGCCGTCGATAGCGGCCTCGACATCCCCCTGCATGTCCCTTATCATGCATGCGAAGTCTTGGAGGGCAAATGTCCGTCCACACCAGAGAACCGGTCAGCGCCCGCCCTGTCTCTGCATGGTTGCTCTTCTTCGCCATCGGCTCTGCGGTTGCTCTTCTCCCGATCCTTCTTTCGCTGCCCTTCATCAGTGAACCCCTCGGCCACGACCCCGCCGTCTACTTTACCGTTGTCCACTCCGGCAGTTTGCCCTACGCTGAAGTCTTCGATCACAAGCCGCCGTTGATCTACGGCTGGTACGCGCTCAGCATGTTCATGAGCGGTGGTGAGCCTTCAAGACAAATCGTGAACTTGCTGACCGCTCTCCAACTCTCCGCAACTGCCCTCGCTGTCGCCTGGGTCGGGCTGCTCCTGGGCGGCCGCAGGCTCGCACTGGTTGCCAGCCTGCTCATGGCGCTGGTCGTGTCGAACCGCTACCTCCAGTTCGATGCCAACACGGAAGTCTTCATGCTTCCGCCACTCGTGCTCTCCGTCGCGCTGTCGATCGTCGGATTGAGCCGGAGGCAGATCCGCTGGTTCTGCCTCGCGGGTGCGTTTTGCGGCCTGGCTATGATGACGAAGACAGTTGCGATCTTCAACCTCGTGGCAATGGTGGCCGTCCTGGCTTGGGGGGCAGCGGCTGGCCAAGTGGCGTGGTCGAACGCCCGGCGCTGGTCGGCCGCGCTCATCGGTTGCTCAGCGCTCATTGTCGTGCTGACAGCTCTGCCGTTCATCGTGTCGGGGACGTTCGGCGAGTTCTGGCACGCGAATGTTACCTACAATCTTGACTACAACGCGCAAGTGCCGATCTTCGCGAAGCTCTTTCGCTTCTCGGAGATCGATGGCCGTGTTATCGTCGGCGCGCTACCAGTGTGGACGCTGGCGATCATCGGCGCGGTCCTGGCGTGCAGGTCGATACCGCCCGTGCCCGTGGCCGTAGCACTCGCGTCCGCGGTCGGCGCATTCGCGGGCGCCGTTTCAACGGGACAGCAGTACCCACACTACTTCGTCGTGCTCGCGCCGTTCGCGGCGCTGTTCGGCGCGATTGCCCTGGTCGAGATGACAAGCGACTGGCACTCCCGAAGCCGCCGCCATCGTGTCGAGCTGTTCTTGATCGCGCTCGCGCTACCGACACTGCTAGCATTGCTGCCGCTCTACGCACTAGACGCCGACGATGCTTATCGAATCACCCACGATCAGGTGGGGACGAACCGGGCGATTGCCGACGAAGAGATAGCGGACTACATTGCTTCGGTTACGGAACCGGATGACACGATCTATAACGTCGGCCAGGAGACTCAGCTCTATGTGCTCTCCGACAGGTACCCGGCAGAGTACTACATACACAGTCGTGCCTTCGATGTCGAACCCGAGACGTTCGAGAAGACGATTCTCTCGCTTGAAGCGGAGCCGCCCGCGCTCATCGTCGATACGTCGATTATGGACCTATCGGAACACGACCAGCCAGGCCTGGTAGGTTCGCGGGACGAATTGACGACCGAGCAGCGGCTGCGCCTCAATGGGTTTCTCGCCGAGCGCTACGACTTCCAGCGTCGAATCAAGCACGCAACGGTCTACACTCTCAAGAAGCCGCACCCTTAAGGTGCTCCTTCATCTCATCTGCTTCTTGTCACCCAGCCTTCAATTATCCGGGCCGTCCCGAGAATCGGTCCGGCCCGTCGAGGTTAGCCTGGGGTGCTACTACCCGCACGTCAAGGGCCAAGGGCGGCAGAGCCGCGCGCGTTGACAGGGCGACGGAGCCATCGCTAGAATGGTTGGTAAGCGGGAATAGCTCAGTTGGTAGAGCATCTGCTTCCCAAGCAGAGGGTCGCGGGTTCGAGTCCCGTTTCCCGCTCCAGCGACCGCAAGGCATCCCCCGCTGGCGGGCGGAGGGCAGACCCCCAGACCCCGCGAGATCCCAGTGAGTGGAAGGGAATACACCCATGACTGACGAGTACGATGCCATCGTCATCGGTTCGGGCATTGGCGGGCTGACGGCGGCCGCCGTGCTGGCCAAGGGGGGCCTGCGCCCCCTGGTGCTGGAGGCCCACTTCGCCCCCGGCGGCAACGCCCAGACCTTCCGCCGCAAGAAGATGTTCGACTTCGACGTCGGCCTCCACTACATCGGCGACTGCGGGCCGGGCGGCCTGTTCCCCACTTTCGTGGAGCAGCTCGGCATCGCCGACCAGGTGAAGTTCGTGCCCATGGACCAGGACGGCTTCGACACCCTGCGCTCCCCCGACCTGGAGTTCCGGGTGCCGGCTGGATGGGAGCGCTACCGCCAGCGCCTTCAGCAGACCTTCCCCCAGGAGGCACAGGCCATCGACCGCTACATCGACTTCCTGATGATGGTCGCCGGCCGCGCCCCGGTTCGGCCGTCCGGCGGGCAGCCGCTGAAGGAGGTGCTGGGCAAGCCCTGGTTTCAGTGCACCCTGGGGGACGTGTTCGACGCGCTGGAGGTCAGCCATCGCCTGCGGCACGTCCTGGGCGCTGAGTGCGGCCTGTACGGTGTCCCCTGGTCGAAGGCGGCGGTGGCCATGCACGCGATGCTCATGGACCACTACATGCGGGGCGCCTACTTCATCCGCGGCGGCGCCCGGCCCCTGGTGGAGGGACTGGTGCGGGTGATCGAGGAGGGCGGCGGCCAGGTGCGCCTGCGCTCGAGGGTGCGGCAGATCATCATGGAGGACGGCAAGGCGGTGGGCGTCGCGCTCATGAAGGGAGAAGAGTTTCGAGCGCCGATCATCATCTCCAACGCCGACGCCAAGCGCACCTTCCTGGAGATGGTGGGCGAGGAGCACCTGAGTGCCGCCTTCGCCCAGCGGCTGAAGGACTACCGCATGGCCCTGCCTCTGTTCGTCATCTACATGGCGATGGAGGTGGACCCCTCGGAGCTGGGACTGCCCAGCACCAACGTCTCCCTGATGCCGGCCTACGACATGGAGGAGCAGTACGCTGCCTGCTACGAGGGGCGCTTCCCGGACAGGCCGGGGGCGTTTCTGTCGATTGCCTCCCTCAAGGATCCTCTGAGCGAAAACCTGGCGCCCAAGGGCTACACCAACCTCCAGATCATGAGCCTGGCACCCGCCCAGCCCGAGGCGTGGGGCGTGTCCGAGGGGCCGGCCAGCGCCCCGACCAAGTCGGGGTACCGCCACACCGGCCCGTACGTGGCGGCGAGGAGGGAGCTGGAGGAGCGAGTGCTGGGCACGGTGGAGGAGATGATGCCGGGCTTCATCCGCAAGGTGGTGTGGCAGGAGTGCGCCACCCCTCTGACGCAGGAACGGTTCACCCTTTCCACCGGCGGCACCAGCTACGGCCTGGAGCACACGGTCGACCAGTTCATGGGCGCTCGCGTCCCCCTCCAGACGGAGGTGCCTGGGCTGTGGACGGTAGGGGCCAACGCCATCTTCGGCCACGGCATCGCCGGCTGCATGATGAGCGGGCGGGCGGCGGCGAACGCCATATTGCAGCAGCGGCGCTAGCGGGCGGTAGCATAGATGGCGTCGCGCGATGAGCACTGCTGGAAGGAGGAAGCATGCTAGGCAAGCGAAACTGGCCGCTTCTCACTGCCTTCTCCATCGCCTACGCGTTCTTTCTCACTGCGCCCGCCGTCTTCCACCAGGACTTCCCACTACGTACGGATATGGAATGGGGTGATGTGCTGGACATCCCAACCCCTTTCGTCGTCTTCGTGCTCGTATGGCTCCTGGTGCGTCGAACCCTGGGGAGGGTGGACACCCTGGTGATCTTCCCATTGCTCCTCATCGCTCTTGTCTGGGCACAGGGGCAAGGGATGCACTTGGCGAGCAACTCCATCGGCCACCAGGTTACCGAAGACACGGGTGGCGCGCTGCCCGGCCTGATCCACTTCTATGATGAACAGTTGAGCCACTATATCTGGTACCTCGGCGTTGTTGCACTCCCGACTTACCTCCTTATCGTCGTGTGGCGCGACAGGGCACCGGCCTCAGGGGGATCTCCCCTGGCGGCGCTGCCGGCGGCCCTTCTGTTCGGACTCGTCCTCGGTATTGATTCGATCGAGGCGGCCGTCGTGCCGATGGCCCTGCCCGCGTTCGCCCTCATCTCCCTACTGGCCGCCTACCTCTGCCGAAATGCTCCCCGGCTTCGCGGCGTGGAGCTCTTCGTATTCACAGGGGCTTCCGTCCTTGTTGCGTTGGGTGTGCTCCTGGGATGGGGGGCCTACTACGGCGGCTGGCCGGAGCCGAGCGACCTGGGGCTGATCTGAATCGATGAGAGAGGGGCGGCAGCGCCCACAGCCCACCGCCGCCGGGTCGCCGACTGTGAGATCAGGCGATTCCTGCCGATCTTGTAGGGGCGATGGCGGTCCGCAGGCCATGCCCCTTTCATCCCTACTAGCCCGCGGCTGGCACCAGCCGCTTCGCCCGACCGTCAGGGGTGAAGAAGAACCGGCTGGCCCAGAGCGATACGTAGACCAGGCTGACCAGCACGGGTACCTCGATGAGCGGCCCGACCACCGCCGCGAAGGCCTGGCCGGACTCCAGCCCGAAGACGCCAATACTAACCGCGATGGCCAGCTCGAAGTTGTTGCTGGCGGCCGTGAAGGACAAGGTGGCCGTCTGGGCATAGGGGAACCCCATCCGCCAGGAGAGGACGTAGGATACCCCGAACATGATCAGGAAGTAGAAGAGAAGGGGCACGGCGATGCGCAGGACGTCCAGGGGCAGGTCGACGATGTATTCCCCCTTGAGGGAGAACATGACGACGATGGTGAACAGCAGGCCGACGATGGCCGTGGGGCTGAGCTTGGGCATGAAC
>CAYGYF010000014.1:0-19481 GCA_964354065.1 uncultured Dehalococcoidia bacterium
AGGATCTCCATGTCGGCCAGGGAGGAGACACAGACGCCGCACTTGCCGAACTCGCCCCTCGCCTGGGGCTGGTCCGGGTCGTAACCCATCAGGGTGGGCAGGTCGAAGGCTATCGACAGGCCCGTCTGCCCGTGCTCTAGGAGGTACTTGAAGCGGGCGTTGGTCTCCTCCACGCTGCCAAAGCCGGCGAACATGCGCATCGTCCACATCCGGCCCCGATAGCCGGTGGGGTGGATGGCGCGCGTAAAGGGGTACTCGCCCGGCCAGCCCAGAGCCCGCTTGTAGTCCATGGCGGCGACGTCGCTGGGGTCGTACAGCCTCCGGATGGGGCGGCCGGAGGTCGTCACGAAGTGGTCGTTGCGCTCCTGCCCCCCGTCTCCGGTGTGCTTCTCCCAGGCCGCCCGCCTCTGCGATAGCGCCTTCAGCTTCGTACGGTCGTACATCTTCCCCTCCTGCTCTGCCAATGCTACCGCTAGGATAACATACCAGCTATCATCTAGTAACGGCGGTTTTGCCTAGCCCTTGGGGACAAGATATGCGAGCCATTGCCGTAACGCCCGGCGTTGCCAGTAGCGCCCGCCTCGTGGAGGTGGCCGAGCCCAACCTGGGGCCCGGCCAGGTGCTGGTGCGCACCCTCCGGGTGGGCATCTGCGGCACCGACGCCGAGATCAACCGCGGCTTCATCGCCGAGGCTCCCCCTGGCAGCGACTACCTGATCCTCGGCCACGAGTCGCTGGGCCGGGTGGAGGCGCTGGGCCAGGGGGCGCGAGGCCTCCCCGACCTACAGGTCGGGGACTACGTGGTGGCCACCGTCAGGCGCCCCTGCCCTCAGGACTGCCTCAACTGTCACAACGGCGAGAGCGATATGTGCCTGACGGGCGACTTCACGGAGCGGGGCATCGCAGGCGCCCACGGCTTTCTCAGCGAGTGCTACGTCGAGGAGCCGCGATACTTGGTGAAGGTGCCGCCGGCTCTCAAGGATGTGGCGGTGCTGTTGGAGCCGTTGAGCATTGTGGAGAAGGCGGTGTCTCAGACCTTCGCCATCCAGGGACGGCTGCGTTGGCAGCCCCGGACGGCCGTTGTCGTCGGCGTAGGGGCCATCGGTCTGCTGGCCGTCGCTCTCCTCCGATTGCGAGGCCTGGAAACGCACGCCCTGGCTCGCAGCGCCAGGGGTACCCCCCCTTCCCAGGTGGCAGAGGCGATGGGCGCCACCTACTGGAGTACGCGCGAGCACCCCCTGGACGGCATGGCCCGGGAGCTGGGCAACATCGATATCATCGTCGAGGCCTCGGGGAATGCCGAGGCTGCCCTCCAGGCCATGGGAATCATCGGCAACAACGGCATTCTCTCGCTGGTGGGCGTCTACTCCCCGATCTATCGGGGCGAGCAGGTGGAGCCGATGGGCCGTCTGGTGCGGGATATGGTGCTGGGGAACAGGGTCGTCTTCGGCAGCGTCAACGCCAATCGGCGCTACTTCGAAGTGGGCCTGGAGCACCTGGCCGAGATGGAGAGCCGCTGGCCGGGCCTCCTGGGTCGCTTCCTCACCCGCCGCCTTTCGCTCGATGACTTCCCGGGGGCTCTGGAGAAGGCCGGCGGCGATATCAAGACGGTGATCGACGTCGGGGAAGACCTGCCTGCCGGCAGGCAGGGTAGGACAACCGGGTGACGATCGGGGGGTGGTGTTTCTGCGACCGCCTGGACGATTCGGAGGGGCATCAATGGCCAGTTGCATGGCCCCGCCTTTCCGGCCAGAGGTGGAGTTCACATTAGCCGGGGAGCAACCTCTTGACAGATATGGTAGAATTATTCATGCGTATTAGCATGTTAATGCCTGCCTGCTGCCCACACAGGCCCATCCAGGTAGGCAGGGGAGAGCAGAATGGTCAATACCCCCTTTGACAACTACCTCGATCTGGTAGAGGCAGCACGGGCTCTGGGCATTCACCCCCAAAGTCTGCGGCGCCTGATCAAGCAGAAGAAGGTGCCCGCCATGTTGTTCGCTGGCAAGTACCTCATCGAGCGTGACAAGCTGGAGATGTTCAAGGCCAACTACGACCCCCGCCCCGGGCGCAAGCCCATCCGACGCCTCCTCTAGCCCCTCTACATGGTGAGCCTGCCTGCCGGCATCAGCCAGAGGTAGATCCGCCTCCGGCGGAGGCAGGCGCTACGTCGGTGGCTCCACCTTGATCTTCTTGTTGTTGACGTCCTTGACGTCTATCGTCAGCTCCATCCGCAGCTCGCGGCCGTCGGCGTAGAAGCCGCTGCCCCGGATCTCCGTGCGTGCTGGCCAGCCGCCCTTCTCGGCCAGCCAGATGTCCACCGAGATCTTCTGAATGAGATAGTTCGCGTCGCTGTCTGGGCCCATGATCTTGGCCAGCGCTTGACCCTTCGCCACCCCTGACAAGCTGTAGTGGAGCGTCGCGGTGTCGTTCACGGTCTCGGACTGAGGCTGCACCGCCGACAGGTCCAGCTCAGGGAAGAGGGCCTGGCAGATGTCCCGCGCCTGATAGGGGATAACCTGGTCGGTCTGCTCCATCCAGCTCCCTTCCAGCTGCACCCAGCCCTGGTCGCCGATAAGTATGATCGGTAGGGGCAAAGTTGAACCGCCGGTGATCACCACCGAGATACGGTTGGGAGCCACGAAGTCGGCGTCAACCTGGTAGTCCCATAGAAAGGGGCCCGTAAACGGGGGGTGGCCACGGGCGGGAGTAGCGGTTGTTTCTCCTTCGGTGGTGGCGGTCGGTTGCGGTGTCGCAGTGTTCTCCCCTGAGGGCTCGGGCGACTCCAGCTTGAGATGAGAGGTGAAGCGGTACGTCTTGAACGCCTCAAGAGCGTTGCAAGCAGCGAGCCGGGCAGCCTCTACCGTTGGGGCGATAGCCGTGGGGGAGGCCGGCGTTGGCGATTCTCCGCCGCCGCCGCAGGCAACGGCAACAACAGCAGCTAGGGCCACCACGGTGGCTAGGGCCAGACTCCGCATCTTCGACTTCTTTCCGTGCTTGAAGAAGTCTAGCATCTCAGATAGGTTAAGTCAAAGAACCCAAGCTCTGGATCGCGTCTCGCCAATCCATGCTCTTTGGTGGGCAGGACCATACCCTGAAGGTCTTTGACAGAATAGGCCGACATGGTAACGGCTTCGTAGGCGATGGTCTTTAGACCCTCGCAGAATCACCGTTGGGGTCTGATGGCCATTGAGAAAATAATGGCGCATCGTACGGGATGCTTCGCTTCGCTCAGCATGACAGCGAGTGAAGCTGTCACCCTGAGCGCAGCGAAGGGTCTCGGCTCCCACGCGCAGCCAGATGCGGGGGCGTTGAGCCACTAATTCGTTTATGATCATAAGACCCCGACCTACGAGGTTCATTGCAGTCGAACTATCTTGTTCATGACCATTAACCCGCAGGGAGCAAGCGATGTGATAGAGTGGAGGCGATGTCCCCCAGGGGGTGGCCCCTTGTGGGCCGTTGGGAGGTTCAGAAGCGATCCGCTGCCGCCTGATAGCTATCTCAGTTATCTGCCTGGCGATCGCTCTCGCCTCGGCCTGCGGCGATGAGCAGAAGGCCGGGTTATCGATCGGCAGAGCCTCGCCCACAGCCTCGCTTGGGGCGACGGCTTCCTCACCATCGACCCCTGAGCCGTCCTTTACTTTGGTGGCCGTGGGCGACGTCATGCTGGGCCGCAGCGTTGGCGAGGCGATTGGCCTCTACGGCCCTAGCTATCCCTTTGAGCAGGTGGCAGCGGCTCTCTCCGAGGCCGATGTGGCCTTCGCCAATCTCGAGGCCCCCATCACCGCTCGCGGCCTCCCGGCCCCCAAGGACTACGTCTTCCGCGCCCCGCCCGAGGCCGTTGAGGGGCTGACCCGGGCCGGCTTCGACATCGTCTCGCTGGCCAACAACCACGCTATGGACTACGGAGTCGACGGCCTGCGGGACACCCTGGATGCCCTGGGGCAGGCCGGCGTTGCCTTTGCTGGGGCCGGCGAGGACGAGACCGGCGCCCGTCAGCCGGCGGTGGTGACGGTCGCGGGCCTGCGCCTCGCCTTCTTGGCATACGTTCAGGTGCCGGACGATAGCATTAGCGGCTTCGGGGCTGAAAGTATGGCGGCCGGGCCGGCGCGGGCGGGCGTCGCCTGGGCCAGCCTCGGCAGCATCGTCGCCGACGTGGAAGCGGCGGCGCAGGCGGCTGACCTGGTGGTGGTCTCCCTTCACACCGGGTTCGAATATCAGGAAGCTCCCAGCGCCCTCCAGCAGGAGTTAGCCCACGCTGCTGTGGATGCCGGTGCCGACCTGGTGCTGGGCCACCACCCGCACGTCCTCCAGGGCCTGGAGCGCTATCGGGGCGCCCTCATCGCCTACAGCCTTGGGGACTTCGTGTTCGATTTCGACGAGACGGACTACGCCCACCCCGGCCTGCCTTCCGCCCAGACGCTCATCCTTAAGGTCACCTTCGGCCCCGAGGGCGTTCGGGACGTGGAGCTGCTCCCGGTGCACATCGACCCCCAGGAGAGCCGCCCTTACCTGGCGCAGGGCGACGAAGCGGACGCTATTCGGCAGCGGATGGAGAGGCTGTCGGGGGCTCTAGCGGGCCAGTAGCAGGAGCTCTATCCCGGACGGCGGGACATGAGGTAGTCGATGCTCTTGCGATACCAGTCTTCCTCGATCTTGCCGCTGGCCATCAGGTAGTTGAGCATCGTTTCCAGGCCGAGGATGGATATCAGGTTGTAGCCGTTGGCCTTGAGCCGCTCCCTGGCCCCCTCCTGCCGATCCAGCAACACTACCACGTCCTTCACCTTCAGCCCGGCCATGCCCAGGAAGGACGCCGTCTCAATGACGTTGCCGCCCCCGGTGACAAGATCGTCGAGGAGGAGCACTGTCTCGCCCCGCTGGTAGATGCCCTCCAGGAAGGGCTTGGCGGCCTCGCGGTCCTTGGAGGGGTGAACGTAGACCATGGGCACGTTGGACATCAGGGAGAAGGCGGTGGCCAGGTGCAGCCCGCCGAAGGGGATGCCCGCCACCCGGTCGAAGGGAGCGACGTGGGGGTGGCGCATGCTCTGGAGGGTGCGCACCTCGTGGTGCATCAGGCTGGCAGCCCGCCTCAGGGCTCTGGGCTTGCTCACCAGCAGACGCAAATTGACGTAGATGGGGGAGTGAAGGGTTGTCCTTCCCAGGGTGAAGTCGCCGAACCGGATGGCCCCCAGATCCCAGAGGGTCTTGGCCAGCCACACGCTAGCGGCGGTGCGAGCAGGACGGCTCATATCGCCTTGCCCCAGCTATGAAAACAAAGGGCCTCGTCGCAAAAGGTGCACACCCCCGCCTGTGGGGGGCCCCAGCAGTGGCGAAACGATACCACCAGCCCTGGGCTCTGTCAAGTTGCGATACTCACATTTCGGCTGCGCATCGCTTGGCGCCAGCGACGCACTATTGCTCGATTCACGCAGTGGGTAGGCACCTCGCCCCGCAGGGCCGTCTGCACGTTCTCCACGGCCATCAGCGCCATACGGAGGCGGGTACCGACGCTGCCGCTGGCGATGTGAGGGGTGATGATGATGTTGTCCAGCTTCAGGAGGGGGTCGCTCAGAGAGATAGGCTCCTCCTCGGTGACATCAATGGCCGCAGCCGCGATGCGCCTCTCCTTGAGGCATCGGTAGAGGGCCTGCTGATCGACCACCGCTCCCCGGGCGGTGTTGACTAGAACGGCCGTGGGCTTCATCGTCGCCAGCGCTCGCTCGCCGATGAGGTGGTGGGTTTCGGCGGTGAGAGGCACGTGCAGGCTGACGAAGTCGGACTCCCCCAGAAGCTGGTCCAGGTCCACGTAGGCCAACCCGTAGCGACGCTCCTCCCGTAGCTTGTGGCTGGGATCGTGGTAAAGGACACGCATGCCGAAGCCGCGCCCCCTCTTGGCCACCTCCAGGCCGACGCCACCCAGGCCCACTATTCCCAGGGTCGCGTCGTGGATGTCCTGACCTAACAGGATCTGGGGGCCCCAGGTCTGCCAGCGTCCCTCGCGGGTGTAGCGATCGGCCTCCACCACCCGGCGGGCAGCGGCTAGCAGGAGAGCAAAGGCGAAGTCGGCCGTGGTCTTGGCCAGAATGCCCGGCGTGTTGGTCACCAGGATGGCCCGGCGGGTGGCCTCCTCGATGTCGATGTTGTCGTAGCCCACCGCCATATTGCTGATGACCCGCAGGCGGGGGGCTGCCTCCATGATCTGGCGGTCGATACGGTCAGTGAGGAGGGTGAGGAGGGCGTCGGCCTCCGCCGCCTCCTCCAGGAGTACCTCTCGGGGCGGCGGCAATTCGCCGCTCCACACCCTTACGGCCGCGTCTTCCGCCAGCAGCTCGAAGGCGATGCGGGGAAGCTCGCGCGTGACGTAGACCCTGGGCGTCTCTGCCAAGCCCTATCCCTGCCTTGCTAGGCCTGGGAGCCGCGCCTCTGATCCAGCTCGCCCCGCAGGCCGTCCAGGTAGGCGAGAATGCGCCCCCGCTCGGCTCCCATCTTGTCCAGAAGTTCGCTAACGGCCCCTTCCTCGGCCACGTTTGCCTCCTATCGATGCATGATACTCCACCGTCGGGCCGCTATTCAATGGCTATGGCTGTGGAGGCTAGCGTGGCGCGGCCCCTGGTTGCTAGAATTGAGGGTGATAGGCGATAATGCGGTCTGGGCTGTCTGGATAGGGGGTTGGTGTATGGGCATCAAGGATCCCCGCGAGCCTTTCACCAGGATCACGGTGGAGGAGGCCAAGGAGATGATCGAGCAGGGAGACGTCCAGGTGATCGACGTGCGGGAGCCCGATGAGTTCCGCCAGGGGCACGTTCCCGCTGCCAGGCTTATCCCTGTGAACACGGTATTGATGCGCCGCGGCGAGCTGAATCACGACCGGGAGATCATCTTTGTCTGCGCCGTCGGTCAGCGCAGCGCCCTGGCCTGCGAGATGGCGGCGGCCCTGGGCCTGGAGCGCCTGTACAATCTGGAGGGCGGCACCGACGCCTGGATCAAGGCCGGCCTGCCCGTCGAGCAGTAGCCTGCCTTGCTGAAGAAGGGAGCGACAGCGTGGAGGCCTTTGCCATCGTCTGCGACAGCGGCCACAACCTGCCGTCGGACCTCGTCGAGAAGAAAGGGTTCGCTCAGGTGCCCTTCACCATCAACTTCGGCCTGGAGGGTGGCCTGGATGACGGCACGATCACCCTGGAGGAGTTCGCCGAGCTCCTGGACCGCTACGAGAAGGGTAGGGGATACCCTACCACCTCAGCTCCCGCCCCCTCCCGCTTCGTCGATGCTTTCGTCTCCTCCATCAAGCGGGGCCTTTCCCGCATCCTGACCATCACCATCTCCGCCAAGCTGAGCCGGACCTACGACGCCGCTGTGCTGGCGGCGGACATGGTGCGGGAAGAGTTCCCTCAGTCTGAGATCGAGGTGGTGGACTCCCGCAGCGGCTCCATGGCGGAGGGCATGCTCCTCCTGGAGGCGGCCCGGGCTCGCGACCAGGGCTGGCCCCTCGAGGAGGCCAAGCGCCTGGTGGAGGAGATGAGGGGTCGCCTGCGCCTTCTAGCCTCCTTCGAGAGCACCAAATACCTGGTGAAGAGTGGGCGCGTTCGCTCTATTCAGCACCTGCTCAGCACCGCCCTTAGCATCAGGCCCATCATCACCGTGAAGGACGGCGCCTTGGCCCTCTACGTCCGCATGCGGGGGCGGATGGACAACGCTCTCGACCGGATTGCTGAGGAAGTGCAGCGAACCCATAAGTCGGGCGCGGTCTCGGTGATGGAGGGGATTGCCCCCGACCTCAAGGAAAAGCTCGTCGGCAAGCTCTGCCAGCGCCTGGGCCTCAGCAGAGAGCAGATCCTGGAGAGCAGGATCGGTCCCGCTTTCCTGGTGCACACCGGCAAGCGGGCGGTGGGGGTGGTCTGGGAGCAAGAGGCGCCGGCGCAGGACTGAGGAACGGGCAGGGCCGGATTGACCAAGCTGTTCCTCTTCGATATCGACATGACCCTGCTCTGGTCGGGTGGGGCGGCCGTAAAGGCCATGAACCTTGCCTTCGCCCGGGCCTTCGGCAGCAGCGATGCCTTCGCCAACATAGAATTCGCCGGCCGTAGCGACATGTCCATCTTCCGCGATGCCGCCCGCCTCCACGGCCTGGACGGCGATTTCCCCAGCCTGCTGGCCCGCTTTCAGGATGCCTACCACGCCGCCCTCCCCCAAACCCTGCGCGAGATGCAGGGGCGGGTCATGCCCGGTATCCCTCAGTTGCTGGCGGCCCTGAAGTCTGCCCCGGGAGCCTTTCTGGGGCTGGCCACCGGCAACTTCCGCCAGGCGGCTCGCCTCAAGCTGGAGCACTACGGCCTGCACGACTTCTTCCTGGCGGGCGGCTTCGGCGATGACTCCCAGGATCGGGCCCAGATCGTCGCGCTGGCCATCGAGCGGCTGGCCCAGGCAGCCGGCCGGGACGGCCCTCGCCAGGCCTACGTCATCGGTGACACGCCCCTGGACGTCGCCGCCGCCCGCGCCAACGCCGCCTGCCCCGTGGCCGTGGCCACCGGCTCCTTCAGCGTCCAAGAGTTGGAGGCGGCCGGCGCCGAGCTTGTCTTTCCCGACTTCTCCCGCTGGCAGGAGGCTGTGGGCGCCCTTCTGGCCTGAGTCCCTCGTAGTAGGCGAACAGCGCCTCTTGCACCGCTCGCAACTCCATCACACCCTCCCGCAACAGCCCCCGCAGGAACTCCTCCCGCCGCTCCCACTCCCCCAGGAAGGCCTCCTCTGACAGCCCGGCCCAGGAGGCCAGAGCGCTCACCTCCTCCGGCGAGTCCGCTACCCTGAAGCTGTCGTCCTCGGGGTTCCAGGCGGCGACGGTGGACCTCCTCACCTCCCCGCCTGCCTGGTCGCCTGGGCGGAGGAAGGCCACTTCGCTTAGCCGTCGCCGGCCGACGCCGCCTCGGTAGCCCACATGCATGGCGGCGACGAAGGCGAGGTTGGCGATCTGGCGCTGGGGCACGCTGAGGTCGTTCTCCAGGATATCCATGACCTCGGCCACGCTGTTGGCGTGCATCGTTGTGGCCAGGGAGTACCCCTCGGCCAACAGCTCGAAGGCGCGGCGGGCGTAGCGGCCCCAGGTGTAGACGGGAATGTGGTCGCTCATCTCGTTGACCAGGATGTAGGTGGGATGGGAGTCGCTCACGGGCGGCAGGTCGAACGTCTCGCCCAGACCACGCGTGAAGTAGGCGACCGCTTCGGGTGGGGCGAAGGCTAGCAGGGCGGTGAGCACCGTCGTCTTGCCGGCCAGGGGCGGATCGGCGGCGATGAGGAGGGAAGAGCCCCGGTCGATGCCCAACCAGAACAGGGCGGCCAGTCGCGGCGGCATGCTCCCCCGCTCCAGGATCTCGACGATCGACAGGGGCTCTGGTGGCGACCAATGCCAGCCCCACCAGCTCACCGGCTGATTCAGGGCGCGCATCGCCTATCGTTCCTTTTCCCCCGCCCCTCAGTTCACCACGCTGAGCCTGGTGTACTTCTGTCTCTGGATCGCCTTCAGGTGCAGGCTCAGCTCCCGAATCTCCTGGCCCAGGATCTCCTCCTCGCGCTCCAGGCGACGGACCACCGATAGCGTCTCCAGTAGCTTCTGCTTGACCCCGGTCTCCACCGACAGGCGGGAGGCGACGAAATCGGATAGGCTGTCCGCATCGCCGGGAACGCCGATGCGGCGAGCCCATTGGTTGGACATGGCCAAATGGAGGCGATAGTACTCGGCGAAGAGGGCGGCGATGGTGTCGGCCAACTGGCGGGCAGCTATCTGGTCCTTAACGTAGCTGGTGAGCGGCTCCACCCGCCCGACCAGATAGGGCCGCCGCTGGACGAGCTGGTCGATGTGGAATCGCTTCTGGCCCAGAACGACGACGTTCAGCTGCTCCTCGGGGAGCTGCTCGACGTGGGCGATGGAAGCGGTGGTACCCACAGCGAATGGTGTAGGAGGCTCGCCCTCCTCGCTCCCTCTCTTGATGAGGACGACACCGAACGGCCTCTTTTGCTCCAGGCAGCGACGGATCATCAGCAGATAGCGCTTCTCGAAGACGTGAATCGGCAGAGTCATGCCGGGGAAGAGGACGGTGGAGAGGGGAAAGAGAGGTAGCTCCATCATCGGCTCCCGGCTTTAGGGGACAGTGGGCTCATCCTGATGGGAACTGAGGCCGAGAATCCAGCGGGCGCGTTCCTCGTCCGCGGCGGCGACGAAGACCTCGAAGCTGTAGGGGGTGGCGGACTCCACGTAGGGAAGGGCAGTCAGCGGGTCGATGTTCTTGATGAACACCCTGACCCCGTCCTGCTGCAACATGTCCCGCCAGATGGCCGCCTCCACCTGGTCGCGGGCCACCCCGATCTTCACCAGCTCCTCGCGCCCCCTCTTCTCCGTCATGGTTGTCGGTCCATCCCCCGCCGAATGGCTTCGCCAGGTCTAAGTTTAGCACAGGAAGGAGAGATGAGTGCGGTGTAGCGCGGCCGTAGCTGCAGGGCTTCAGCCCTGCCCGCAGCAAGGCAGACCTAAAGGTCTTAGACAGAATAGATTTCCCTGCGGATTGAAATCCGCAGCTTGGCTCGAAGCTGCGGGTTTTCCCGCCAGAGGCGGGTCCGCCTTCGGCGGAAACCCGCAGAGAGCAATTAAATTCTTGATGACCTTCAGGTCGCCACGAGCGGCGTGGAGGCCTGAAGGCCTCCGCTACATCGCTGAAGGCCTCCGCTACAGCAGCCGCTCCGCCTCTTCCAGCGCGGGCTTGTAGCAGTGGGGCCGGCCGTCGCAGCGGGCGCGCTCGCGGGCGATTTCCGCGTGCTGGCGGGCGACGTCCGGCTCGCCGCCGTCCAGCGCCAGGCGGGCCAGGAGGTTGTGCGCGTCCGCCTGCTTCAGGCGGTACTCGCAGCGGTCGGCGATGGCCAGCGCTTCCTCGGCGTGCTCGCGGGCCTGCTGGGGGTTGCCCCTGGCGCGGTGCCAGCGAGCCCAGGCCAGCAGGATATCCGGCTCGTGGTCCACCAGGTTGATGCGGCGGCAGCGGTCGATGGCCTCGGTCAGGTGGCCTTCAGCCTCGGCCAGACTCTTGGTCTGCCGGTCCTTCTTACCGGAGGCCAGGGCCACCAGCGCTGCCCCCAGCAGCCACTCGGCCCGGATGATGTCGCGCTCGTGGGGATAGAGCGTTCTGGCAACCTCGTCCGCCAGCTCCCGCGCCCGGCGGGCAGCCGCCAGCGCGGCCTCGGCGTCGCCCATGAGCAGAGCGCGCAGGGCGCGGTAGGCCCCATCGAGGCACAGGCTTTGCTTGTCGCCGACTCGCTCGCAGTACCCGCTGGCCGCCCCCAGTTCCCGAGCCGACTCCTCGAAGGCGCCCTCATAGGCCAGCAGCCAGCCCAGCTCCTGGTGACCGGCCGCTTCCCCGAACTCATGCCCGACCTCGCGGCAAAGCTCGATGCTGCGCCGCAGGCTCGCCTCCGCCGCCGCCAGCTCGCCGAGGGCCACTTGCTGCGTGGCCAGGTTCCCCAGGCCGATGGTCAGGTTCCTCTTGTCGCCCTGCTTCTCGCGAATGGCGTTTTGCTGCTCGAACAGCGGCACGGCGTTGCGCGGCTGGCCGGAGTTGCCGTAGGATGCCGCGAGGGCGTTCAGCGTCCAGCCCTGGTCGCTCTCGCTCTTCAGCCGCGGCGGGCGCTCCTCGCCGTCGGGGAAGAGCTCGCGCAGGAGCTCGATCTCGGTCTGGTAAGCACCAAAGCGGAAGTACAGCGGGTCGGCAAGTCGGTCGCGGTACAGTTCTCGCGCCTCGTCGTAGCGGCCGGCGCGGACGGTGTGGTGGTAGAGCTCGATGACCGGCGCCAGGTCGTCCACGCTCTGCACCTTGTCCTCCGCCGGCGCGGGGGCAGCGGCGAAGTAGTCCCGCAGGCGGCTGTGGACACCCTCCTTGTCGGCCAGGCGGTCGTAGGCGTACCGGCGAACGGTCGGGTGCAGGTCGTAGCGCCCCCGCTCGCGCTCCCGGTCCCGCTGGAAGAAGAGCAGGCCGCGGTCGATCAGCTCCTGGAGCGCGGCGTCAAGCTGCTCGTTGTCGGCATACGGGTTGAGGACGGACAGGGCGTCGTAGGTCATGGGGCTGCGGAAGGCGGCGATGCGGCTCAGCAGGGTGCGCTTGGGCTTGTCCAGCGCATTGTACGCCACCTCGAGGATGTGGTGCTGCTTGGCCTTGAGCTTACGAAGCACGGGGTGTCGGTCCGCCGCCTGGATGTCGCCGGGCATCCGCTTGTCGCGAACGATCATCCCCGCCAGCAGGCGCAGGGCGAGGGGGAGGTAGCCGTAGGGCTTGCAGGCCGCCTCGATCTCGGCCCGCGTCCCCTTCTTCACCCCCTGGGCGCGGAAGAAGGCCACCGCGTCCGCTGGGTCGAGGCCGGTCAGCTCCTCGTGGCGGCAGCCGGCCAGGTCGTCCAGCTCGCGGGGGAAGAGGCGGCTGGTCAGCAGCACGCGGCTGCCCCCGGCGAGCGCGGCCACCTGGCGCAGGAAATCGGCGGCATGGGGGTCGGTGCAGGAGTTGGGGTCGCCCTGCACGTCCTTAGGCACCAGGTCGCCCTGGTAGGCGGCGGAGAGGCTGGCATAGGCGCGCAGCTCCCGCTCCAGGCCGTCCAGCACCAGCAGGAGGCGGCGCTTCTCGAGAATGGCGATCAGCTTCCGCAGCTTCTCGTAGTCGGAGGCGATTTCCCTGGGATCGACCTGTCCGCCGCTGGCGTAGGTCAGCGCCTCGTCCAGGAAGGCGGCGAAGGCGACCTCCCGCTCGTAGAACGACCACCAGAGCATGCCCTCAGGGCGGGCGTCCTCCGGCAGGCGGCAGGCCGCGGCGACCTCGGGCTCGTCCTTGGGCTGGCCGGGCAGGGGCAGGCCCAGCACGTCGCGCTGGAGCCAGGCCCAGGTGAGGGCGGACTTGCCCATCCCGCCGATGGCCACGAGGGCGAGGACAGGGCGGTCGTCGTCCTTCAGCCACTGCGTGAACATCTGGCGCTCGCGGACGCGGCCGGTGAAGTGCTCCTGGAGCGGGTAAGGGTGCGCGAAGTAGGGGGGAAGGGCGAGGCGCATAGGGGGCGCGGTGGCCGAGGGCACGGGGCGCGCAGCGGCCGAGGGCGCGGGAGGCCGTCTGACTCGCTTGCCCAGGGCAGCAATGATGCGCTGGAGTTCGCTCTCGCGGCGCTTCGGTTTGGTGAAGTCAGCGTACGTGAGCATGGCAATGCGTTTGGGGAGCTCGCACGGCTTCAGCATGATGGGCAGCATGCGGCGCCGCAGACCGATAGGATCATCGGTCTGCACCAGCAGCGCTTCGAAGCTCGTCCACTCGCTCTTGACCCAGCTCGGCGTTAGCACCAGCAACGTCTTGCGGCTGCGCTCCACGGCTTGCTCGATGTTGACCAGGCTGGGCACGCCGATGTCGAAGTCACGGAAATCTATGCAGACGCTCAAGCCAGCATCCTCGAGGCGATGCAGAAGCCAGTTCTGCACCCAGTCGTCATCGTCATGGCTGTAGCTGATGAAGACGTCATACTCGGTCACAGCTACGAACCTCCCTGCCGGTGCAGCTCAAGAAGACGGTCTTGACGGACACTGCATGTGGCCCCTACTGCTGCGAGTATAGCCGTAGGAACGTTCGCGGACAAGTCGGGAACCGCGCGGGGCATCGGGGCCCAGCGTGCGGCGCTGGGGTAGGCGAAAGAGGCTCAGGCGGTGGCCCGGACGGCTATCCTGACGCGAGGCAAGGCGTCATCCCTGTGGCCGAACAGGGCGGTGACGGCGCCGCCGTCGTAGTACAGGGGGACGAACACGCTGCCCGGCTGGACGCTCTCGCTCACCCGGGCGCGGATGGTCAACTGGCCGTGATCGTTGACCAGCACGACCTCCTGGCCGTCCTCCACGCCCAGAGAGGCGGCGTCGCCGGGGTTGATCTCCGCGAACTCCTCTCGATGCAGCCTGTCGGCCTCGGGCGAGTGAATGGTGGCGCTCTCCCAGCTCGTGTACAGGGTGCGGCCGGTGCTGACGACCAGGCCCTCGCGCGCCGCCGTCGCCTCGAGAGCGAGGGGCTGGAGGACTACGGCCGATGGCTGGAGGCCCGCGAAGTCCTGCTGCGCCCCCGATTCCATCTCATGGTAGCGAGCGTTGCGGTACAGGGGCACCAGGGCGGCGATCTCCTCCATGATCTGGGCCGGGCCAGCGTAGCTCCATCTGCTGGCGTCCAGGCCCAGCCGTTGGGCCAGGCCAGCGCCGAGCTCGGTCAAGATTTGCCAGGCGGGGCGAGCTTCGCCGACGGGCGCCACCGCTGCCCGCAGGCGCACGATGCGCCGGTCGGCGCTGGTGTAGGTTCCGTCCTTGCCCAAGACGCCCACGTCGGGCAGCACCACCTGCGCCAGGCGGGCCGTGTCCGACGGCAGGCTGTCGATGACCAGCAGGAAGTCGAGGTGTGAGAGGCAGTTCTTCACCCAAGCCTTGTCGGGGGCGGCGAACAAGGGGTTATCGCCTAGCACGACCATGGCCTTGAGGCGGCCTTCCTGGGCGGCCGCGAGCATCTCCTGAAAGCCTAGGCCTGCCCTGGGCAGAGTTGAAGGGCTCAGGTTCCAGGCGCTTCCCACTTCCTGTCGCGCTCCGTCATCGTCGGCAGGGCGATGTCCGGGCAGCAGATCGGGGGCGACGCCCATGTCCCGCAGGCCCCAGACGTTGGCCTCCGGTGGCAGAACGAACAGACAACGGGCGGCCTCCTCAGGGCCACAGCAGACGATGGCCAGGTTGGCGACCGCAGCCGTCACCGCCCCCGCCGCCTCCGCTCCCAGGTGGGGGACGGCGTAGACGACAGCGAAACGCTTCTCCTCCGCCGGCTCCCTGGCGGCGTCGGCCAGAATAAGGGCCGCTCGTTGCACGGAGTCAGCGTGCTGGTCGCGGCCGGGCCCAGGCATCGGTCCTTGCTCATCGAGAGCGCCGGCCAGGGCCGCCAGCGCGCTCGCCTCTTCCCCCGGACGAGGCCGCAGCCACACCTGAGCGAAGTCGCATAGCTCGCCCCACCGCGGCGTGACCACCACCAGGCGAGCGCCATTGCGCACCACGGCGTCCTTCAGCCGCAGGCAGGCCACGTTGTGGCTGGACTCCAGGTCGTCGGCCACCACCAGGATCGTCTTGGCCTGGGCCAGGGCGGTCATGTCGGCGGGCAGCACCTCCGTGCCGAAGGCGCGCCGCAGGGAACGGGCGACCGCGTCCATGACCGGGCCGCCGCTGTAGCCTACGTTGTTGCTTCCGACCACGCCCCGAGCCAGCTTCTGGAGCAGGTAATTCTCCTCGTTGGTGGCGAAGGGCGAGCCCAGGAAGCCGACAGCCTCCGGCCCGTGCTCCTCTCGGATCGCCGCCAGGCGCGACACGGCCATGTCCAGCGCCTCGTCCCAGGAGGCGGACGCCAGCTTGCCGTCGCGACGCACCAGCGGTTGGGCCAGGCGTTCCTCGTTCCTAACAGCGTCGTAGTGGAAGCGGCCGCGCACGCAGATCTGGTCGTTGCTCACTGGGTTGGAGGGCTCCGGCCGCACGATGACGCCTCGCCCCTTCTTCACGCCCAGGCTGAGGGTGCAGCCTACGCTGCAATAGGCGCAGGCGGTGGGCACCCACGCCTCGGTCTGGCTGGCAGCCCACTTGTTGGGCTTCTCCATCAGGGTGGCGGTAGGGCAGGCGTCGATGCAGGCGCCGCAGAAGTCGCAGTTCGACTCGTGGACAGGCCCGCCGGCCCCAAAGGCGATGTGGGTCTCCCAGCCACGGTCGGCCAGGGTTATCGCCTCGGTATGGCGGA
The DNA here is from genome assembly GCA_964354065.1 of uncultured Dehalococcoidia bacterium. Lineage (GTDB taxonomy): Bacteria > Chloroflexota > Dehalococcoidia > SM23-28-2 > SM23-28-2 > JAUYDU01. Next base: position 15,803 of record CAYGYF010000014.1, read on the forward strand.
TCTCATCGCAGGCCCGCACGCAGCTGGTGCAGACGATGCACATCTGGGGGTCGAACTCCAGGAAGGGGTTGGCCCGGTCGGCGGGCGGTGGCTCGGTCAGGTAGTAGGTGCGGGCCTCCGCCAGCCACGGCTCGTAGCCGGCCATGCCCACCCGGTCGCAGGTGGTCTGAAGGTCGCAGCGGAAGTTGCGCGAGCAGGTGACGCAGCGGTGAGTCACCAGATTGTCCCGCAGGCAAGTATCGCCGGGCTTGCACTTCACCACCCGATGGCAGGTGAGGCAGCGGTCGGGATGGTTGGCCAGGATGAGGGAGAGGACGGCTCGCCGCGTCTCGGCCAGCTCAGGGGTGTTGGTGCGCACCGCCATGCCCTCGCTCACCCGGCTGGCGCACGATAGCTGGGGGCCGCGCGCCCCCTCGATCTCCACCACACACATCCGGCAGCCGGCGTAGGGGGGCAGGCCTTCCAGGTAGCACAGGCTGGGGATGTAGATGCCCGCCCGGCGCAGGACCTCCAATAGAGGCGCCCCCTCTGGCGCCTCTATTGGGTTGTCATCGACGATGATGGTGACCATGAGGATATCGCCGCCTCTTCACCTATGATGCAGGCGGACGCGCCGCCTCCGCTATCCCTGCCTGCCGGCAGGCAGGCTTTCCTGTCGGTAGACGTCCAGCTTCCTCTCCCTTACGGCCATCACCTGCTCGGGCGGCGGCGCCTTCTTGCCGTTGGGGTAGGTGTAGTCGTGGGTGCGCAGGTGCTCCTGGGCCATGCGGGTCATGGCCTGCTTGTCCCGGTACATGTTATCGAAGACGTAGACAGCGTCGTCGAAGGGGCCGCCCGCCTGGATGGCTTCGTAGGGGCAGGCCTCGACGCACAGGCCGCAGTACATGCACAGGCGAAAGTCGATCTCGTAGCGGTCGATGTTCAGGCTGCCATCCTCCCTGGGCGTGGTCGCCACCAGGATGCAGCCGTCGGGGCAGGCCTGAGCGCAGGTGGAGCAGCCGGTGCAGCGCTCCTCGAACCAGAGGAGATTGGTGCGAGCCCGCGGCGGGATGTGGCGGATCTGTTCGGGGTACTGGATGGTGACCGGCGGCCGAAACAGGAGCCGCAACGTCATCAACATACCCTTGGCGATGCCCAGTCCGTACACTGGCCTGCTCTCCGTCGTCTCTAGCTCTGGGAGGCGTTTGTGCTGATTGTCACAATTCTACTACCGAAAAGTCTACCTGACAATGCTTGCGGTAGCGTCTCGCCAATTCATGCTTTTGGCGGGCAAAACACCACACCCTTTGTCCGCTTGGCATCCGCTGTGAGGCCGCCCTACCTCGCCACCTGCTTGCGCCACTCCATGATCGCCGAACGCTCGATGCGAGCGTTCACCGCGCTCCAGTCGAGGTTGGTGAAGAAGGCGTCGATGTAGGCCTTGCGGGCGGCGCCGTAGTCCAGGTAGTAGGCGTGCTCGTAGACATCCAGGATCAGCAGCGGCGAGGCGGCCCAAACCCCCTCCGAATGGATGTCCGTGAGGTAGTTGTGGAGCCGGCCGTCGTCCCAGTTGAAGGCCAGCACTACCCAGCCGCGGGCGGCCAGGCCCAGGCCGCGGAACTCCGCCTCCCACTTCTCGTAGGAGCCGAACTCCTCCTCGATGAGCTCCAGGATGACGCCGCCGGGCCTGTTCCCGCCGGGGATCAAGTTCTCGAAGTAGCCCTCGTGGAGCTGGATGGCGTTAGTGGCGAACACCTCCTCTTTCTTCAGCTCGCGGATGAGGGAGTAGGTGGCGTTGGCCGCCGCCGGGTCGGCGGTCTTCATGCTCTCGTCGATCTCGTTGAGCTTGTTGACGTAGCCCTTGTAGAGGATGTCGAAGTGGTTATCGATGAGCTTGTCCGACATGCCCTGAAGGCCCTTTGGCTTCAGCTCGTCCTTTGCCTTTCGCGGCACGATGTCCTCCTTTCAGAAACAAAGTTTACCTATGTATAAACTTTGTCCCTGGTGCGACCTCTTGTTCAGTCCTGGCCGCCGTCCTTCAAGCCCTGACATAGGGCGGGAAGAGGGATTCTAGCTCCCGGCGCACGGGGTCGTCCGGCGGCAGGTAGCGGCTGAAGTCGCCGCTCGGCTCGACGCGCTTCCGCTCGCCGCTGATGCTCATCCCCTTGATCTTCTGCTGCAACAGCATCAGCCCCTTAAGGAGCGACTCCGCCCGGGGTGGGCAGCCCGGGACGTAGACGTCCACCGGGATGATCAGGTTGCAGCCGGGCAGCGTGCTGTAGCCGTAGGCGAAGGGGCCGCCCATGTTGGCGCAGCTTCCCATAGAGATCACCCACTTGGGCTCGGCCATCTGCAAGTAGATCCGCCGCACCGACGGCGCCATCTTCCAAGTGACGGTGCCCGCCACGATCATGAAGTCGGCCTGGCGGGGCGAAGGGCGAAAGATCTCCGCTCCGAAGCGGGCGATGTCGTGGCGGGGGCTGGTGGCGGCGATCATCTCGATGGCGCAGCAGGCCAGGCCGAACGTCGCCGGCCAGAGGGAGGAGACCCGCGCCCAGTTGAGGACGCTGTCCACCGAGGTGATCAGCAGGTTTCGGTGCAGGGCTTCTTCCAGGTCATCCAAGGTTGTCGTCCCTTCACAGTAGATTTCGCTGGTTTATTATATCACCACTTCTCTAATTGGCAGCGGGGGCATTGCCAGGGCTGGCGGCCGCTGCCTCGACACCCGCTCGCCACTGGGGCGACAGCGCCCGCAGCTTAGCGACGATCCCCGGCATCACCTCCAGAACGTACTCGATTTCCTCCAGTGTGTTGTCCTTGCCCACCGTCAGGCGGAGGCTCCCCCGCGCCAGCTCCTCGGAGATGCCCATGGCTACCAGCACGTGGGACGGCTCCAGCGAGCCGGAGGTGCAGGCTGAGCCGCTGGAGGCGGCGATGCCCTGGAGATCCAGGGCCATGAGCACCGCCTCTCCCTCCACGAACTGGAAGCAGCAACTGAAGTTGTTGGCCAGCCGCCGTGCCGGGTCCGCCGGCCCGGTGATGTGAGTGAAAGGTATGCGGGTTGGCACCTCGCTCAGGAGGCGATCGCGCAGCGAGCGATAGCGGGCGGTGCGGGCCTCGCGCTCACCCCAGGCCAGCTCCATCGCCCTCGCCAGGCCGACGGCGCCGGCCACGTCCTCGGTGCCGGCGCGCCGATTTCGCTCCTGGGAGCCGCCAAGCTGTTGGGGCTGCAATGGCGTTCGGCTGCGCACGTACAGGGCCCCCACCCCCTTCGGCCCGTAAATCTTGTGCCCGGCGATCGACAGCATATCCACCCTCAGCCGGTCGACGTTCACGTCCAGCGTCCCCACCGCCTGCACAGCGTCGGTGTGGAAGACCGCGAGCGGATTCTTCCCCTTCACGATACGCGCCGCCTCGGCGATCGGCTCGACGGTGCCCACCTCGTTGTTAGCATACATGATGCTCACCAGGACGGTCTCGGCTGTCACCGCCCTCTCCAGGGCCGCCAGGTCGATGAAGCCGTAGCGGTCCACTGGCAGGTAGGTGGCGCGGAAGCCCTCCTTCTCCAGTTGCTGCACGGTATGGAGCACGGCGTGGTGCTCGATGGCCGAGGTGATGATATGGTCGCCCCGGCGGCGGCTGGCATAGGCGGCGCCGCGCAGGGCCAGGTTATCGCTCTCGCTGCCGCCGCTGGTGAAGA
>CAYGYF010000015.1:0-19437 GCA_964354065.1 uncultured Dehalococcoidia bacterium
TCGCTCATGCCGAAGTCGGCGGCAAGTTCCCGCTGCACAAGAAGGTGGGCGAGGCTACCACCATCTGTCCCTATTGCTCCGCCGGTTGTGGCCTGCTCATTGCCACTGATGAGAACGGGCACGTGGTCAACACCGAGGGCGACCCGGACCACCCGACGAACCGGGGCGCTCTCGACCCCAAGTCCATCGCCGTGACCGAGTTGTCCAGAAGCCCCCTGCGCCTGCATACGGTGATGTACCGCGCGCCGGGCTCCGACCGCTGGGAAGAGAAGACCTGGGATTGGGCTGCGGAGGAGATCGCCAAGCGCATCAAGCAGGCCCGCGACGACAGCTTCGTGAGCACGGTCAAGGTGGCGGACAAGGACGTGACCGTCAACCGCACGGAGGGCATCGCCTGGCTGGGCGGTGCGGCCAACAACAGCGAGGATTGCTACCTGGGCTCCAAGTTCTCGCGCGCGCTCGGGCTGGCCTACTTAGAGCACCAGGCCCGCATATGACACTCGCCCTCGGTGGCCGGTCTCGGCCCCACATACGGCCGCGGTGCCATGACCAACGACTGGATGGACATCAAGAACAGCGACTGCATGCTGGTCATCGGCGCCAACCCGGCGGAGAACCATCCCGCGTCCATGGTCTGGATCAACGATGCCCGCGATCACGGCGCCAAACTGGTGGTGGTGGACCCACGCTTCAACCGTACGGCCGCCACCGCCGAGCTCTACGCGCCGCTGCGGTCCGGCACGGACATCATCTTCCTGGGCGGGCTGATCAACTACACCATCCAGAACGGGCTTTACAACGAGGAGTACGTCAAGTACTACACCAACGCCCTGACCCTCATCAACACCGGCTTCGAGGACCCGGCCGACCTGGACGGCCTCTTCTCCGGCTATGACGCCGAGAAGAGGAGCTACGACGGCGCAACCTGGCAGTACCAGACCGAGAAACAAACGGTTACGGTCAAGGAGAAAGACCCCGCCACCGGTGCCGAGAGCGACGTCGAGAAGGAGATTACGGTCATCAAGCAGGCGGAGAGCCTGGATGACCCCAATTGCGTTTTCGCCCATCTAAAGAAGCACTACGCCCGCTACACGCCGGAGATGGTCACAAAGGTCTGTGGCACGTCCAATGAGCTGTTCCAGCAGGTGGCGGAGACCTTCTGCGCCACCGGCGCACCGGACAAGTCGGGCACCATCATGTACGCTATGGGCCAGACGCAGCACACCGTCGGCACCCAGAACGTGCGCTCCATGGCCATCCTCCAGCTTCTGCTGGGCAACATCGGTGTGCCGGGCGGCGGCGTCAACGCCCTGCGCGGCGAGTCCAACGTGCAGGGCTCCACTGACATGGCCCTCCTGTACCACGACCTGCCCGGCTACCTGGGCTGCCCCACGGACAAGCAGCCCGACCTCAAGACCTACACCGCCAAGTTCGATACCACCAGCTACTGGGCCAACGGCCCCCGCTTCTTCGCAACCCTGATGAAGGCCTGGTACGGCAGCGCGGCGACGAAGGACAACGACTACGCTTACAGCTACCTGCCCAAGACCAGCGGCGACTACTCGTGGATCGCCCTGTTCGAGGCGATGTATGCCGGCAAGATCAAGGGCCTGTTCTGCATGGGCCAGAACCCGGCGGTGAGCGGGCCCAACGCCCGCATGGAGCGCAAGGCCCTGGCCAATCTGGACTGGCTGGTGGTGATGGACCTGTTCGAGACCGAGACGGCCTCCTTCTGGCGGGCGCCGGGGATCAACCCCGCCGACGTCAAGACGGAGATGTTCCTGCTGCCCGCGGCCGACGCCGTGGAGAAGGCGGGCAGCATCGTCACCAGCGGCCGCCGCATCCAGTGGCGACCGCGGGTGGCGACGGCCCCCGGCGAGGCCAAGTCTGACGTCTGGATCATCAGCCGGCTGGTCAAGGCCGTTAAGGCCGCCTACGCCGGCTCCACAGAGACCAAGGACCGTCCCATCCTCGACGTGGTCTGGGACTACGGCGACGAGCCGGACGTGGAGCTCGTAGCCCGCGAGATCAACGGCTACGCCCTCGAGGATGTGAAGGACGCCACCGGCAAGGTGCTGGTCAACAAAGGCGATGTCATCTACCGGCCATTGAACATAGCGAATGCCGCCGACCCCGGAACGATAGCCTGCGGTTGCTGGATCTACGCCGGCTACTTCTATCCCACCGATGACGGTACCGGCGCCAAGTTGCCGGCAGCCAAGCGCCGCGGCCAGAAGGACCCCGACGATCGGGGCATCTACCCCTACTGGGGCTTCGCCTGGCCCTTCAACCGGCACATCCTCTACAACCGGGCCTCAGCTCGGCCGGACGGGACGCCCTGGTCGGACAACAAGAAGCTCATCTGGTGGGACGCCAACGCTGACTCGGGGACGAAGGACGCCCAGGGCAATCCAGTGCTCGGCAAGTGGGTGGGCTATGACGTGCCAGACTTTACCGACACGAAAGCGCCGACGGCAAAGGCCGATCCCGCCAAGACCGGTGTAGCGTCGCAGGCGGGCACGGACCCCTTTATCATGCAGGCCGACGGCAAGGGATGGCTGTTCGCCCCCAAGGGCCTCAACGAGGGACCGCTCCCGGAACACTACGAGCCGGTGGAATCGCCCATCAAGAACCCGTTGTCCAGCGTGCAGAACAACCCCGTGCTCAAGCTGTGGGACACCGACGCCGGCCAAGACATCGGCGACAGCGTGAGCGCCGCCGACCGGTTTCCTATCGTCTGCACCACGTATCGGCTGACGGAGCACTGGCAGACGGGGAGCATGTCGCGCACCCTGCCCTGGCTCGCCGAGACCCAGCCTGACATGTTCGTCGAGATCAGCGAAGAGCTGGCCCAGGAGAAGGGCATCAAGAACGGTGATCAAGTCATTGTCGCCTCGGCGCGGGGGCAGATTCAGATGGTGGCACTGGTCACCAAGCGCTGGCGGCCATTCCAGATCAACGGTAAGAAGGTGCATCAGGTGGGAATGCCCTGGCACTACGGCTGGCAGGGGCTGGCCACTGGCGACATCGCCAACGACCTGACGCCCCACGTCGGCGACGGCAATACGATGATCCCGGAGTATAAGGCGTTCCTGGTGGACGTGAGAAAGGCATAACCATGATCAGCGAAGCTCACAGGTCCCCGGCCATTCCAGAAGGGTGGTGAGCAATATGACTTTCGCGATGCTATTCGATGCATCCAAGTGCACTGCCTGCCGCGGCTGCCAGGTCGCCTGCAAGCAGTGGAACGACCTGCCGGGGGAGGTGACTCGCAACACCGGCAGCTACCAGAACCCACCGCGGCTCTCGGCCGACACCTGGCTGTTGATGGAATTCCGGGAGGTGGAGAACGGCGACGGGCTGAAGTGGGCCTTCCGGCGGCGGGCCTGTATGCACTGCGTGCACCCGGCTTGCGCGTCGGCGTGCCCGGTAGGGGCTCTCCACAAGACCGATGAGGGGCCGGTGCTCTACAACCAGGACCGCTGCATCGGCTGCCGCTATTGCATGCTGGCCTGCCCCTTCGACGTGCCCACCTTTACCTGGAACAGGGGCCTCTTCAAGGGGGCGATCATTCGCAAGTGCACCTTCTGCATCGACCGCCTGGACGCGGGGCTGGAGCCGGCCTGTGCCAAGACCTGTCCTGCCAAAGCCCTCATCTTTGGGCAGCGCGACGATCTCATCGCCGAGGCGAGGGCCAGGATCCAGGCCCAGCCCGACAAGTACGTCCCCCACATCTACGGCGAGGAGGAGGTGGGCGGCACCTCGATCCTCTACCTCTCCCACATCCCGTTCGAGGAGCTGGGCATGCCGTCGCTCGGCAATACGCCGGTGGAGGAGCGCAGCGAGCAGATCATGGAGAGGGCCACGCCTGCCGTCGCGCTGGGAATGCTGTTGGGCCTAGGAGGGCTCTACTGGGTGGTGAAACGCCGCAACGAGATGATGGCCAAGAAGGGAAGCGGCGCTGCGCATGAAGATGAGGAGGCACCCTCATGACGACGAGACTGCTAAGGCTCGCCCGCCCGGTACCCTGGGCGAGTTTGCTCGTGCCGGCGGTGCTGGTTGGCCTGATGGCCCTGGCGTTCGTGGTGGCGATGGTCCGTTACGTTAGCGGCCTCGGCGCCATCAGCAACATGAACGACGCCTACGGATGGGGACTCTGGATCAGCTTCGACCTAATGTGTGGCGTGGCTCTGGCCGCGGGCGCCTTCGTCACGGCCACGGCGGTATACATCTTCGGCCTGGAGAAGTTCCGGCCCATCCTGCGCCCCGCCATTCTCACCGGCCTCCTGGGCTACCTGATGGTGATCGTGGCTTTGCTGGTGGACTTGGGCCGCCCGGAGCGCATCTGGTACCTGATCATTTACTGGAACGTCAAATCGGTGATGTTCGAGGTAGGCTGGTGCGTGATGCTATACACGGGGGTGCTGGCCCTGGAGTTCAGCCCCATGCTCTGGGAGCGCCTGCGGCTGGAGCCGTTCCGCCGGCTCATCCAGGCCATCGTCATCCCGCTGGTCATCGCGGGGACGACGCTGTCGACCCTCCATCAGTCCTCCCTGGGCTCGTTGTTCACCATAACGCCAGAAAAGCTGCACAACCTGTGGTACTCGCCGCTCCTGCCGCTGATGTTCTGGATGACGGCGGTAGCGGTGGGTCCGGCCATGGTGATCCTGGAGTCTACTATCAGCTCCCGCGTCTTCCGGCGAGGGCTGGAGGCCGATCTCCTCGGTAGCCTGGCCAAGGTGATACCAGTGGCCCTGGCCGCCTACCTCGGAGTAAAGATCGGGGAGCTCGTCGCGACAAGCGAGCTGGGCCTGGTCTTCAAGGGAGACCTGGAGAGCGGCCTCTTCCTGACGGAGATGATCGGCGGCGTGATCCTGCCGATGGTGCTGTTTTCCCTGCCAGCGGTCAGACGGAGCAGCGGTTGGCTGCTGGTGAGCGCTCTACTGGTGGTCGGCGGGGTGATCATGAACCGCATCGACGTAGGCCTGGTGGGGCTGTCCCGACCCCCAGGCGTCGGCTACTTCCCCGCTTGGTCGGAGTTCGCTGTCACCATCGGCATCATAGCGGCTGGCGTAACTGCCTTCGGCCTGGTGGCCCGCTATCTGCCCCTATTCGGCGAGCACGCTCACACTGAGGCGGAAGCCTGAGTGAAGGTAGCTGGCGGTGTACGAACAGGTCGGGCAGCGGTTGCGGCAGGAGGCAGCTAAGCGGCCCGAGCTGGCCAGCATAATCGAGCTCTATTGTGCGCTGCTCGAGGCCCAGGGCCAGGCTCAGGTCGAGCCTGGCGTCGCCCTGGACGCCGCGGAGGCCGCCGCCCGCCTTGAGCAAGGGTTGCCGCTGCTCTCACCAGAGGCGCTGGCAGGCGACGGCCCAGCTCTGGCCGACCTCTGCGAGCGGATAGCCTCGATTGTGGCTGACCACCAGCCGGAGCTGAACGACGCCGTGGCTGCTGTGCGGGGGTGGCTGAACCGAGAGCGCGAGCGCCTTGGGGCTCTGGCGGTGGAGTACCTGCGCGAGGGCCGCATCGGCGAGGGCGAGGACGAGGACGCTGGCCTCCTCGCTTTCATCTTCGACAGCGCCTTACGCCCCTTTCTGCGCGCGCGGGCGCAGGCCCTGGCGCCCCTAGTGGAGGACGGCGCCTGGTATCGCGGCTCCTGCCCCGTGTGCGGCGGCGAGGCCGACTTCGCTGCCCTGGATCGCCAGGGCGGGCGCCGGCGGCTCCTCTGCTCGCGCTGCGACAGCGAGTGGACGTTCCCGCGCGTGGCCTGCTCCTTCTGCGGCAACGACGACCCCGGCCGGCTGGCCTACTACCCCAGCGACGATGGGGTCTACCGCCTCAGCGTCTGTGAGGTCTGTCGTCGCTACATCAAGACCATCGACCTGCGCAAGGTGGCGGGCGAGCGCCTCCTGGCGGCGGAACGCATCTTGACCCTGGGCATGGACCTGGCTGCCCAGGAAGCCGGGTATCGAGACGGGTAAGGGCCATGGTCAGGCGTTACGGCTATCGCGGCAAGCTCCTGCGGGTGGACCTCTCCTCTCGCACCAGCGAGCTCCAGGAGCTGCCGGAGCGGCTGCTGCGGGACTTCGTGGGCGGCGTGGGCCTGGCTACGCGCCTGCTGTACGAGAACGTCCCGCCCGGCTGCGAGCCGCTATCGCCGGACAACGCCCTCATATTCGCTGCCGGCCCGCTGGTGGGCACCCCCGTCACCACGTCGGCCAAGTACGCGGTGGTGGCCAAGTCGCCGCTCACCGGCTTCATCGGCGACTCGCTGTCCGGCAGCCACCTGGCCATCGAGATCAAGCGAGCGGGCCTGGACGCTCTGGTCGTGACCGGCGCCGCCGATGCCCTGACGTGCCTGGTCATCGAGGACGGGCAGGCGCGGTTCATGCCCGCCGAGCATCTGGCGGGCCTGGGGACGAGCGAGACCGAGGAGTCCGTTCGCCGCCGCTTCGGCGGGCATCTGCGCGTAGCAGCCATTGGCCCCGCCGGAGAGAACCTGGTGCGCTACGCGACGATAAGCAACGACGGCCGTCAGGCGGGTCGAACGGGCAACGGCGCCGTCATGGGTGCCAAGCGACTGAAGGCCATCGCCGTGGCCGGGAGCCAGCCGGTGGTCGTGGCCCGCCCGGCCAAGCTCAGGACGATGGCGCAGCGGCTGGCAGAGCGGAGCCTTGGCCCGGCCACTGCCAAGCACCGCCAACTGGGGACGCCGGCCAATCTCCTTGTCCTCCAGCGGCTGGCGGCTCTCCCCAGCTATAACTTCCGCCGTGCCACCTTCCAGCAGGCCGAGCGGGTGAGCGGAGAGCGGCTCAACCAGCGCCACCTGGCCTCTCTCTCGTCCTGCGCCTCCTGCGCCATCGGCTGCACCCACCTGTATCGCACCCTGGACAGGTCGGCCAGCGGCAGGGTCGAGTACGAAACGCTGTTCGCTCTGGGCCCCCTGCTGGGCATCGATGACCTCAACGTTGTCATCCGCGCCGCCGCCCTCTGCGACCGCCTAGGCCTGGACAGCATCAGCACCGGCGGCACCATCGCCTGGGCTATGGAGTGCGCCGAGCGGGGGCTGCTCCAACGCAACGGCTTCCGCTTCGGCGAGGGCGCAGCCCTCCTCTCGGCCATCGAGAAGATCGCCCGCCGCGAGGGCGTGGGCGACCTGCTGGCAGAGGGCTGCCGGCGGGCCGCCGCCGAGCTGGGCGGGGGCTCTGAGGAATGGGCCATGCAGGTGAAGGGGCTGGAGATGCCCGGCTACGAGCCGCGTAGCCTCAAGACCCTGGCCCTGGGGCTGGCCGTCGCCACGCGGGGGGCCTGTCACAACCGCTCCGCTGCCTATCAGGCAGACGTGGCGGAGCTGGTGGACCGCCTCAAGGCGGAGGAAGACCGCGGCCGGCTGGTGGCCGAGGGGGAGGACCAGGAGGCGCTCCTCGACTCGCTGACCCTGTGCAAGTTCGTCCGCGGCTGCTTCGCCGACTTCTACGCCGAGGCGGCCGCAATCTACGACGCCGTCACCGGTTTCGACCTCACGCCGGAAGAGCTGCGCCGGGCCGGCGAGCGCATCGCCAACCTGAAGAAGGCGTTCAACATCCGCGAGGGCTGGCGCCGCGAGGACGACACGTTGCCGCCGCGCATCCTGCGTGACACGCTCCCCGATGGCGCCGCCCGGGGAGTCGGCCTCAGCCGGGCGGAGTTGGACCTGATGATCGAGGGGTACTATCGCGCGCGGGGCTGGACGCCGGACGGCCTGATCCCACAGGCGAAGCTGTGGGAGCTGGGCCTGGGCGACCTCGTGCACGCTGCCGCGGAACACCTGGCGGTAGACTAATGGGCGCGGGGAACGCTCGCCGGTCGCCGCGGGTCAGCGGCGTCATCCTGGCCGGCGGCGAGAGCCGGCGTCTGGGGCGCGACAAGGCGCTGGAGCGCATCGACGGCCGGGCTCTCATCCAGCGCGTGGTGGAGACCATCGCCCCCCTGACCGCGGAGGTCATCGCGGTGGTCGCCTCGCCCGAGCAGGGGGCGGCTCTGCCCCTGCCACCCTGGGTGCGCGTGGTCAGCGATCGCTATCCCGGCTGCGGCTCGCTGGGCGGCATCTACAGCGGGCTGGCCGTCAGCCGCGAGCCGTGGATCCTAGTCGTGGCCTGCGACATGCCTTTCCTCAACCCAACCCTCCTCCGCCGCCTGATGGCGGGACGGCGCGGCCTGGACGCCGTGGTCCCCTATCTCGAAGGCCAGCCGGAGCCCCTGCATGCCCTCTACTCCAAGACGTGCCTGGCGCCGATAGAGCGCATGCTGCGAGCGGGCCAGCTCAAGATCGCCCCGCTGTTCGAGGCGGTGCGAGTGCGCTACGTGGACGAAAGGACCATCGACCGCATCGACCCCGGCCGCCGCAGCTTCTTCAACGTCAACTCGCCAGCCGATCTGGAGGTAGCGCGAGGCCTGGTGCGGGCGGGCTGATCCCGTCCACCACGAATTCTGCGACCACGATCTCCTGTTGGCCGAGTCAGCGGAGGGGCTGCGTGTGCTAATATCCCTTATGGAAGAAGAAAGCCGCGACAGCATCCGTCGCGAAACTGTGGTCCTGTAGTCGAGGCGAGGGTCGGCTATGGCGACCCGCCCTCCAGCTTGGCAGCGCGTGGAAGTGCGACAGTAACCAGCGACTAGGGAGGCCCAGGGGATGAAGCTACGTGGCAGCACGGTTATCGTGACTGGAGCGTCCAGTGGCATCGGCCGCGAGACAGCGCGCCTGTTCGCTCGCGCCGGGTCGAATGTTGTTGTGGCCGCCCGCCGCAAGGAGCTGCTAGACGAGCTCGTCCGTGAGATCGGACATTACGGTGGGCGCTGCCTGGCGGTGCCTACTGACGTAACCGATCGCCAGGTGGTGGAGACGATGGTGAGGAAGGCGGTCGAGGAGTTCGGCAGGGTGGACATCCTGGTGAACAATGCTGGCCTGGGTCTCCATGCCCCTGTGGCCGAAGGGAATATGGAGAACGTCCGCTACCTCTTCGGGGTGAATGTGTTCGGGGCTCTTAACTGTATTCAAGCCGTGGTGCCATACCTGAAGCGGCAGCGGCGGGGCCAGATAATCAATGTCTCCTCCGTTGCCGGAAAGATCGCCGCGCCCTACGAGGGGGTCTACGCCGCCACCAAGTTTGCCCTGATTGCCATATCAGACGCCCTTCGCCTGGAGCTCGCCGACTTCGGCATTACCGTCATTACCGTCTACCCGGGCCGCACCGAGACGCCATTCCTGGCGAATGTCCTGAAAGAGGTAGAGCTGCCTCCGGCACCCGATGTGGCACGCCGCGTTCCAGCGGTGCAGGTGGCCAGAGCCATCGTGAACGCGGCACGGGGCGACCGGGTGGAAGTCTACGTCACCCGGTTCGATCGGCTGGCCGTGGGGCTCAAGGCCCTCTGGCCTCGCTTCATCGACTGGGGGTTGCGCCGATTCTACATGCGTGGCCCAAGGAGATGACGCCTCACGGTCTCCTCCTCGCCCTTTGACCCTTCGGCAAGCTCAGGGCGAGCGGTCCAGGGGGTTTGTATATCTCCGCTCATGGTTCGACAAGCTCACCATGAGCGGAGAAGGAGGGTTTTCAACAGCCTCGTGGGTCTCACGATTTTTCTTGAAGTCTCGTTCTATTGACAACTGGTGCAGCAGCGGTAGCATAAGTCACAAGATCGAAACAGGAGGGAACTGGGAAAGCACCTTAGCATTTGCTTGATGGGCCTGACCGTGGGGGAGAGGGGCGATAGTGGAGGGGTCGAGGCGGCGCTGGAGTGCCACAATACCCGGTCTCATCGTTGTTATAAGTCCTCTATCTAGGCACTGAAGCACCTCTGAAGGCCCCGCAAGCCTCCTGGCGCTGTTGCCTCTATTGCCCCAGCGGTAAGTTTCTCCTGTCCGGCGGCTATCCATAGTATCGACATCTGGGCCGGACGGGGGGAATGGTTGCACTGGCCGCCCGTTTTGTGGGGAAAGGGGTATCCAGGTGCTTGCAGAGCCGCAGGCGAAGGCGTGCCCGCCGGCTGAGGCGTTTGCCTATTGCCGTCGTCTCGCCCTCAGCCACTACGAGAACTTCACGGTGGCTTCGTGGCTCCTGCCCAGGGCAGTGCGTGCCCACCTGTACGCCATCTACGCCTTCTGTCGCCACACCGATGACCTGGGCGACGAGGCCCCGGGCGACAGGCTGGCCCTTCTCGACGAATGGGAGGCGGATCTGCAGCGCTGCTACGATTCGGCGCCCGCCCATCCCATTCTGACAGCCCTCCAGGACACCATCCGCCGCTTCGCCATCCCATCCGAGCCCTTCCTCAAGCTTATTGAGGCCAACCGTATGGACCAGCGGACAAGCCGCTATGTGACCTTCCCTGACCTCCTGCACTATTGCGACCACTCGGCCAATCCGGTGGGTCACCTGGTCCTCTACCTGTTCGGCTATTCAGATCCGGAACGACAGCGCCTGGCCGATGCCACCTGCACCGCCCTCCAGCTCACCAACTTCTGGCAGGACATCGCCATCGATCGTGGTAAGGGCCGCATATACATACCGCAGGAGGACATGAAGCGCTTCGCCTACTCTGAGGAGGAGCTAGACCTGGGCATCGTGAACGACGGCTTCCGTGCCCTTATGGCGTTCGAGTTGCGCCGAACGAGGGAGCTATTCGCTGAAGGGCTGAAGCTCCTCGACGTGGTGGATGGCCGCCTGAGGCTGGATCTCAAGCTTTTCAGCCTGGGTGGTCTGGCCGTCCTGGCGGCCGTCGAGCGCAACGGCTACGATGTTTTCCGCTGCCGGCCGAAGCTATCGCGGCGGCAGAAGGCCCGGCTGTTCCTCCGTGGCCTCCTGCCGGGACGGCCGCGGGTGCCAGTCTGAGGTGGGAGATGGCTGAGGCATTGGAAGGGGCTTATCGGTACTGCCAGGAGCTGGCCAAACGGGAGGCCAGGAACTTCTACTACGGCTTCATTCTCCTGCCATCGGCCAAGCGGCGAGCTATTTATGCTGGCTACGCCTTCGCCCGCTGCTGCGACGACATTGTGGACGATGACCTGGAGCCTGAGGAGAAGGTGAGACAACTGGCGGAATATCGTCGCAAGCTGGAGCAATGCCTGGACGGCCGTCCCGCCGGCCCGATCTTTCTGGCCTTGCGGGATGCCATCTCCAGATACCACATACCGCCCGAGTACTTCTGGCAGCTCATTGACGGGGTGGAGATGGACCTGACGGTGCGCCGCTACCCTACCTTCGCTGAGTTGCGCCGCTACTGCTACGGCGTGGCGTCTACGGTGGGCCTCATCTGCATCGAGATATTTGGCTACAAGGACGGCCAGCAAGCCCGCCAGCACGCCGAAGACCTGGGCATCGCCTTGCAGCTCACCAACATCCTGCGGGACATCCGCGAGGACGCCCAGAGGGACCGCATCTACATCCCCCAGGACGAACTGAAGCGCTTCGGCTACTCAGAGGCCGACGTTTTCGCTGGCGTCGCCAACGAGCCTTTCCTGAACCTTGTGCAATATCAGGCGCAGCGGGCGCGAGACTACTTTGCCAGCGGGCGAAAGCTGCTGCCGCTGTTGCCGCGCCGCTCCCGCGCCTGTGCTGCCGTCCTTCAGGGCATCTATGGCAGCATCCTCGACCGAATCGAAGCTCGCCCGTGCGAGGTGTTGCGACAGAGGGTGAGCTTGAGCAGCGGCCAGAAGCTAGCCCTCGCTGGGCGGGAGCTCACCCGGAGTCTGGTGGGATGACGCAGGAGAGACCGAGGGCGGTAATCATCGGGGGCGGGCTGGCCGGCCTCACTGCCGCCTGTGAGCTGGTCGACCACGGATACCAGGTCGCGCTCGTCGAGCAGCGGCGCTACCTGGGAGGCCGCGCCTTTTCCTTCCAGCATCGTCGCAGCGAGCGGGAGGTAGACAACGGTCAGCACGTCTTCTTGCAGTGCTGCACGGAGTACATCCGCTTCTTGCGCAAGCTGGGCGTTTGGCACAAGGCCTTCCTCCAGTCGCGCCTGCGGGTCCCGGTCGTCGACCCTGAGAGGGGGGTCAGCGTCCTGCAAAGCTCTTCGCTGCCAGCTCCCCTTCACCTCCTGCCGTCCTTCCTCCGCTTCCGCCATCTCTCCCTCACCGATAAGGCGCGGGCAGCCTACGCCATGCTGGCTATCTACTTCACCGACCGAGCCAGGGCAAAGGAACTGGATTCCCTGAGCTTCTACCGCTGGCTCAAGACCCATGGGCAGAGCGAGCGGGCCATCGATCGATTCTGGAACCTGATCGCCGTGGCTACGCTAAACGACGACGTGCGGCGGGTGAGCGCCGACCTGGCGCTAATGGTCTTCCAGGAGGGCTTCCTAAGGCGGGCCGACGGCGCCAACGTCGGCTACGCCACGGTGGGGCTTACCTCCCTCCTGGCTGAAGCAGCGCGCTGCTACATCGAGGAGCGCGGCGGACGCATCCTCCTTGGCCGGGCGGCCCGGGAGCTTCTCTACGAAGGAGAGCGCGTGGTGGGGGTACGCCTCTCCGATGGCGAAGTCCTTGAGGGCCGCTCTTACGTCTGCGCTGTACCGCACACAGCGCTTCCTTCCTTCCTGTCCCCCAGTCTTCGCTGTCATCCTTTCTTCCAGCGGGCGACCAGGCTCGCCACCACCCCCATCGTCAACGTCCACCTGTGGTACGACCGGCCGGTCATGGACCTCGATTTCGCCGCCTTCGTGGGCAGTGAGGTGCAGTGGGTTTTCAACAAGAGCAGGATGTGGAGCCTGCCCGGCCCCGAGCAATATCTGGACATCTCCCTGAGTGGCGCCCATCAGTACATCGACCAGCCAAATCAGGTTCTGGCCGAACGTTTCATCCGCGAACTCCAGCGGCTATTTCCCCGCGCTCGTCAGGCACGGGTGGAGGGCTGGCTGGTGGTCAAGCAGCGCCATGCCACCTTCGCTGCCACGCCCGGTTCGGCCCAGCATCGCCTGCCGTGCCGCACGCCCGTCGCCAATCTGTTCCTGGCCGGCGATTGGACCGACACGGGCTGGCCGGCCACCCTGGAGAGCGCGGTTCGTAGCGGTCTGGCCTGCGCTGGGGAGATCCTTCGTATCGCCACCATGCAGGAAGGAGGTGAGGAGGCAGGTTCTCGGGCCGTAGCCAACGCTTTGGCTAGAGGAAATCATTATCTGTCATCCCTGCCCCGACTAGTCGGGGTTCTAGGAGCGAGGCATGAGGATCGAGAAGGCTAGAGCCCTGGGCTTTTGCTTTGGCGTCCGGCGGGCCATCGAGGTGGTGGAGCGAGCGGCGGAGGAGCACGGGCCTATCGATAGCCTGGGGTCGGTAGTTCACAACCCCCAGGTGGTGGATCGCCTGGCCGCTAAGAGCATTCAGGTGGTGAACGGCCTGGAAGAGGCCCGCAACGGGACAGTCGCCATCACCGCCCATGGGGCGGGCCCTCAAGTGGTGGAGGAGGCGGCGGCGCGCGGGTTGCGCCTGGTGGACGCCACCTGTCCCATCGTCCGCAAATCGCAGAAGGTAGTCCAGCGGCTGCAAGAGGCTGGCTTCCAGGTGATCGTCTACGGCGACGAGGCGCATCCGGAGGTGCGTGGCGTCCTGGCCTGGACCAAGGGCAGCGGCTTCGCCATACAGGATCCGCAGGCCCTGTTGAACATACGCCGGCACAAGGTTGCCCTCCTGGCCCAGACCACCAAGAGCGAGCAGTCCTTTGCCGCCTTCGTGGCCGCCTTCGTGGCCGGGCATATCGGCCGCATCAGCGAGCTTCGGGTCATCAACACCACCTGTCCCGAAACCGACGAACGTTATCACGCTGCCCGCGAGCTAGCCGCGCAGTCTGACCTCCTCATCGTGATCGGCGGTAAGAACAGCGCCAACACCCGCAAGCTGGCCGACACCTGCGCCGCTACCGGCGTGGAGACCCACCACATCGAGACGGCCGCCGAGATCGACCCCGCCTGGCTGGTGAGCAAGAAGGCAGTCGGCGTAACGGCCGGTGCCTCCACCCCCGACGAGGCCATCGACGCTGTGATCCAGCGCCTGCGGGAGCTGGACAACCATCACCGGCAGGCTAACCCAGAGCGAACCAGAAGCTCGCAGCGGAGGAACGGGCGATGAAGTGCCTTACTCGCACCCTTAGCATCCAGACCAACAAAGGCCCCCAATTCCTGGACATTACTGACCAGGTGGCCCGGGTGGCCGGCGAGTCGGCCATCCAGAACGGCTTCGCCATCGTTTTCGCTCGCCACACCACTGCCGCCGTCCGCATCAACGAGAACGAGCCCATGCTCATCGGTGATATGGAGGACCTCCTGAAGAGGGTGGCCCCAGCCCACGCTCGCTACAATCACAACGACTTCGCTCATAACGCCACCAACGGGGGCGACGGCGAGCAGCCAAACGCCCACTCCCACTGCCAGCAGCTCCTCCTGGGAGCCAGTGAAGCGGTGCCTATCGTGGATGGCCAGCTCCTCCTGGGACAGTGGCAGCGCCTGTTCCTGGTAGAGCTGGACCGGGCACGAGAGCGAGAGGTGGTCATTCAGCTAGTAGGAGAGTAGTCCCGTGGCCGGACAACCCCTGGGGCTGACCCTGAAGCTGGCCCGCTACCTCATCGAGAACAAGGCTCGGGGGCGCAAGCGGTTCCCGCTGACCATGATCCTGGAGCCGCTGGAGAAGTGCAACCTGGCCTGCGAGGGCTGCGGCCGCATCCGCGAGTATGAACCCGTCATCGACCGGATGATGACGGAGGAGGAGTGCCTGGCGGCGGTGGAGGAGTGCGGGGCACCGGTGGTGTCCATCGCCGGCGGCGAGCCCCTGATGCACCCCCATATCGACAGGATCGTCGAGGGCATCGTCTGCCGCAAGCGCTTCGTCTACCTGTGCACCAACGCCCTCCTCGTGAAGCGCGCCCTGAAGACTATCAAGCCCTCGCCCTACTTCTCCTTTGTCGTCCACCTGGACGGCCTGCGGGAGACCCACGACCGGTCGGTGGGCCGCCAGGGCGTCTTCAACGTGGCCATCCAAGCCATCCAGATGGCTCGTGAGGCGGGCTTCCGCGTCTGCACCAACACCACCCTCTACAACAGCACCTACCCCCAGGAGTTCCAGGAGCTCTTCGCCATGCTCGCCAAGATGGGCGTGGAGGGCATCATGGTCTCGCCCGGCTTCCAGTACCAGGAGCTGGCGGATAAGGGCATCTTCCTGGCCCGCCAGGAGGCCACTAGCTTCTTCCGAGCCGTCTTCGAGGGCTGCCGCAATGGCATCCGCTTCTACAACAACCCCTTGTACCTGGACTTCCTCCAGGGCAAACGCGACTACCAGTGCAGCCAGTGGACAATGCCCACGCGCACGCCGATGGGGTGGCGGAAGCCCTGCTACCTCATCGCCGACGAGCACGCCCCCACCTTCGCCCGGCTTATGGAGACCACTCTCTGGCAGAAGTACGGCTTCGGCCGCGACCCCCGCTGCGCCACCTGTATGATGCACTGCGGCTACGAGGGCTCGGCCATCCTGGAAGCGATGGAGAAGCCGGAGGCCATGTGGAAGATGGCAAGGCGGGCCGTCTTTTCCCGCCGCTAGGAGAAGGATGGGACGAAACCGTGACCGAAATTCGCTCTGAAGCCAAGTCCAGGGAAAGGATCGCTGATATCGGCGAGGCGGTGGACATCGCTGTCCGGCGCGCCCAGGACTATCTTCTGAGCATCCGGTACCCCGGTGGCTATTGGTGGGGCGAGCTGGAGACCAACGTCTGCATGGCCGCTGAATACCTGCTCCTCACGCACTTCCTGGGGGTGGCTGACCGCCGCCGCTGGGACAAGATCGTCAACTACCTGCGTCTCCAGCAGCTCCCGGACGGCACCTGGAGCATCTACTACGGCGGCCCCGGCGACCTCAACGCCACTGTGGAGGCCTACTTTGCCCTGAAGCTGGCTGGCGCCTCGCCTGAGGAGCCGGCTATGGAGAACGCCCGCCAGTTCATCCTGTCCAAGGGCGGCATCCCCAAGGTGCGCATCTTCACCAAGATCTGGCTGGCCCTCTTCGGCCAGTGGGACTGGCGGGGCGTGCCTGTCTTGCCGCCAGAGCTCATGCTCCTGCCCTCGTGGTTCCCCATCAACATCTACGAATTCGCCTCGTGGGCGCGGGCCACCATCGTCTCCATGCTCATCATCCTCACCCGACGCCCCATTTGCCCTATCCCAGGCGAAGCCCGCATCGATGAGCTATATCCTGCGCCTCGCGACCAAATAGACTATTCCCTGCCCAAGGGCGGTGGACTTCTGAGCTGGAAGGCCTTCTTCCTGGCCACGGACAAGCTTCTGCGGGTGTCCGAAAGGCTTCCCTGGAAGCCTTTCCGCCGACGGGCCACTCTCGCCGCCGAGAGGTGGATCATCGGACATCAGGAGGCCGACGGAAGCTGGGGCGGCATCCAGCCGCCCTGGGTCTACTCCCTCATCGCCCTCAAGCTCCTGGGCTATCCCCTGGACCACCCGGTGATGGTCAAGGGGCTCCAGGGCTTCGAGGGCTTCGCCATCGAGGACGAGGAGACCTTCAATCCCCAGGCCTGCCTGTCGCCCGTATGGGACACCGGCCTGGCGATGATCGCCCTCCTCGATTCCGGCCTGCCCGCCGATCATCCCGCTCTGATGAAGGCCGCTCGCTGGCTCCTGGGGGAGCAGATCCTGACCGGTGGCGACTGGCAGGTGAAGAACCGCAAGGGCCAGCCCGGCGGCTGGGCCTTCGAGTTCGCCAACGACGCCTACCCCGATACTGACGACACGGCTGAGGTGATGATGGCCCTGTTTCGCACCCGCCTGCCGGAAGAGGACGAGAAGCAGGGCGCCCTGGACCGAGGCCTCCAGTGGCTGCTCAGCATGCAGAGCAAGAACGGCGGCTGGGGCTCCTTTGACGTGAACAATACCCGCCGCATTATCACTCGCATCCCCTTCTGCGACTTCGGCGAAGTAATCGACCCGCCCAGCGAGGACGTCACAGCCCACATTCTGGAGCTGCTGGGCCTCCTGGGCTACGGCAGGACCTTCCCGCCCGTGCGCCGCGCCCTGGCCTACCTGCGGCGGGAGCAGCAGCCCGACGGCTGCTGGTTCGGGCGCTGGGGGGCGAACTATGTCTACGGCACGGGGGCCGTCCTACCTGCTCTGCGGGCTGTGGGCGAGGACATGGGGCAGGACTACGTGCGAAAGGCTGTGCGTTGGCTTGCCGACCATCAGAACGAGGACGGCGGCTGGGGCGAGACCTGCGCCTCCTATGCTGACCCCGGGCTGCGAGGCCAGGGTCCCAGCACTCCCTCTCAGACCGCCTGGGCCCTCCTGGCACTCCTGGCGGCAGGGCAGGAGAGCAGCGAAGCCGTCCGGCGGGGCATCGCCTATCTGGCGGAAGCCCAGCGCCAGGACGGCTCCTGGGACGAGCCGTACTTCACCGGTACTGGCTTCCCCCGCGACTTCTTCATCAACTACTACCTGTACCGCAACTACTTCCCGCTCATGGCTCTAGGGCGGGCGCGAGCCTCGCTTGGTACATGGTAGCTGCAAATGCACCAATTCAGCGAGGATTTCCACCGCATCCAGGGCCTCGTCGCGGAGTAGCTCGCGGTAGTCGCTAAGCCACCTTTCAACTTGCCGAAGGGCCTGCCCTGAGCAGAGTCGAAGGGTTGCACTCCGAACGGCTCCCGTGGATCAGTAGCCCGTGGAGGTCAGATCGTCCAAGAGGTTGCGGGCGTCCTCTCGCTGGGGGTCCAGTGCCAGGGCCCGCTCCAGGGCCGTCCTCGCCTCCTGGTAGCGCTCCACGGCCATGTAGCAGGCTCCCAGCCAGGTCTGGTAGCCGGCGTTGTTGGGGACGAGGGCGGCCGCCCGCTCCAGGTGGGGGAGGGCGCCCTGGTAGTCGTCCCTCTCGTAGAGCAGGGCGCCCCAGCCCCAGTGGGCGTAGTCCTCGCTGTCGTCCAGGGCAACGGCCTGCTGGAAGTTGGTGATGGCGCCGTCGCTGTCACCCCTCTGCCACATCGTGTGGCCCATGCTGTTGTAGGCCCTGGCTTTGTAGCCCTGGTCGAGCTCCAGGGCGGTGCGCTCCCCATGGACGACCTACGGGCCGGGGAGTTACTTCGAGCTGTGGGTGTCGTGTTCAGCGCTGAGAGCGAATCTGTAACCCTTTTGTCGCCCTAGCGTCCTACATATAGTGGAGTCAAAAGGCAAATATGGCGGGCCAGACCCCGTGCTGAAACGGTACCGGGGCTCACAATGTTTAGGTGAGATCAGCTTGGGGGAGAGGCATCCTGGGCCCGTGTGGCGCTCGTTCCGGTTGGGGCCCCAGGGCGATGTTTCCGGAGGTTGATACGTGCAACAAGATATCGCGGCGCTCCACCGGCTGGCTGCAATCGCTACCCAGGGCTTCGCCGACGAAAAGACACTTACCCAGGCGGCCAGCATCATCCGCCAGGCCACAGGTGTGGTCGAGGCGATGGTGGTCTATGCCCAGGATGAGGATTTCCTCACTTGTGGCGATGGGGGGGACGGTGCCGGCAGCGGGCTTTCGCCAGCTGCCCTGTGGATAGTGCAGCGCCAGATCGCCGAGCTGGGCGGGCCAGTGGCCTTCAACCTTACAGGCCACCGGGTGGAGGACTTCACCAGCGCTTGCGGCGACGAACAGCGAGAATTTCTGGCCCTCTCCGTGCCCACCAGTGAGAGTGCATCCGAGATGTGCATCCTCCGGGGAGCTCGGGAGCACAAGGCCCGCGCTGGCATCCTACGCTTTATGGAATCGGCGATGCCCGCCCTCACTATCATTCTGGACCGGTTCCTCAACGTCGAGCGGGGCCGCCGCCAAGGCGAAAAGCTCAGCGCCCTGGCCAACGCCGCTCAGCTACTCGCTAAATCAGACCGCCTAGAAGCAGCCCTGACCGACCTGGCCACGGCCATCGCCGCGTTGACCGCCAGCGACTACGTAAGCATCGATGTCTACGACCCCGATAGCGACCGCTTTGTCCTGCGCGTCCTGAGCCAGGCGCGTTTCACGCGCCTCTCTCTGGCCCAAGCCTGGATAGACTCTTTGGACCCCGACCGACCTGACGCACGGAACCTGGAAGTTATGCGCACCCGCCAACCGTACCTATCGCCCGACGTCCAGAACGACGAGCGGGAACCCGAGGCGGTGCGGCGGTTTTTCAGGGCATCCCTCATAAGGTCAATGGCTGTCTTTCCCATGCTATTTCAGGACGAGTTCTTGGGGACAGCGGCCTTCGTTTACTATACGCCCCGCGCCTTCCCTCCGGAGGAGGTCAGCTTTCTCCAGGGCTTTGTTGCCCAGGCGGCCATGGCTGTCAAGGCGCTGCAGATGCACAAGGAATTGCAGCGGTATGCGCATGAGCTCAAGAGATCCGCTGATCAATACATCGGTACTACCAACATGACGGGGGACATAATCGTCAGGCTGGATGAGCATGGCAGGTGGG
>CAYGYF010000016.1:0-18658 GCA_964354065.1 uncultured Dehalococcoidia bacterium
CAGGCCTTGCGGACGCCGGCGAGGAGCTTGTCGCGGGAGAACTCCACGCGGCGGCCGTCCTTCTTGGCGACGAGGAGGCCGCCTAGCTCGACGCGCTCGGCGGTGGTGAAGCGCCGGCCGCAGGAGAGGCACTCGCGGCGGCGGCGGATGCCCTCGCCGGAGGCGGGACGCGAGTCGGTGACCTTGGAGTCGTCGAAGGCGCAGTAAGGGCAGCGCATGGGAAGAACCGAGAACCCAGAACCAAGAACCTCGCCCCCCAACTTCAGGGGGCAGAGGATAAAGTACCACAATATGTTGGGGATGTCAAGGGTCTAGGCCCAAGATTTTGTGGTCTTGTTCCCACCCGCCCGCCCTAGTCTTGAACTCTGGGGGACACCCCCAGACTCCTGGCAAAGGGACTTCGCCCCTCTGCACTCTTCGAGTATAATGGGCGCCATCAACCATCAACTGGGGGGGCATGTTATGGCTACCGTAACGGTCAACGGCACGGAGGTCTATTACGAGGATGTGGGGCGGGGCTTTCCGCTGCTCTTCCTGCACGGCCTCACCTTCGATACGCGGATGTGGCGTAGCCAGGTGGCGGCCCTATCGGGGAGGTATCGTTGCGTCAGCATCGACTTTCGGGGGCACGGGCAGTCGGCGGCGCCGGATGTGGAGTACACGCTGGAGGCGATGACGGAGGACGTGTATCAGGTGATGAGGCACCTGAGGCTGGAACAGGCGCACGTGGCGGGGTTATCGATGGGGGGCATGGTGGCGATGCGCCTGGCTCTGGCCCACCCCGAGGTGGTGCGGTCGCTGCTGCTGCTGGATACGGACGCGGGCCCGGAGGAGGCGGAGCGGGCGCCACAGTACGAGGCGATGGCCCAGATGGCGCGAGACCAGGGGCCGGAGGCTATCATGCAGGGCGTGATCCCCGTCTTCTTCAGCCAGGCGTTCATCGAGGGACAGCCTGAGAAGCTGGAGGCCTTCAAGGAGCAGTTTCTCGACATAAATCGGGACGGCATCTACCGGGCGACGCTGGGGGTGACGTGGCGGAGGGACATAAGGGATGAGATCAAGGGCATTCGGGTGCCGACGCTGGTGATCGTGGGGGATGAGGATATCGCTACCACGCCGGAGAAGGCGGAGGCGATCCACCAGCGGATAGCTGGCTCGCGGCTGGAGACGATCGCTGGCGCGGGGCACATGACGCCGCTGGAGCAGCCGGAGAGGGTGAACGCGCTGCTGGAGGAGTTTCTGGCGGGGGCCGGGTAGCGGCGGAAACAGACAGCGGGCCGAATTGGCCCGCTGTCTGCAGGAGGCGGTGGCAGAAGTCCCGGCTTCTAATGTCCGTTGCCCGGTGCGCCGTTGCCCCTTAGCGGCTGACCACCGGGCGGCGCAAAAAAGTCGGTAGCTCCGTGTCGGCGATAGCTTGAACAGATTCGACTCTTAGCTGGCGCAACCTCTCTTCTCGGACACCCTCTTCGTACAGCTCTGGGGTGGCGAAGCCGACGGCGATGAGGGTGATCTTGACGTCGTCGTCCAGGCTGGGGTCGGTGGCGGTGCCGAAGATGATCTCGGCGTCGGGGTCCACCACCTCGGCGATGACCTGGGCGGCCATGTTCAGCTCGTGCAGGCCGAGGTTGGAGGAGCCGCTGACGTTGAACAGGACGCCGCGGGCACCGTGGATGGAGACGTCGAGGAGGGGGCTGGTGATGGCTGCCCTGGCGGCGTCGACGGCCCGGTTCTCGCCGCTGGCGCGGCCGATGGCCATGAGGGCGGGGCCGGCCTCGCTCATGATCCGGCGCACATCGGCGAAGTCCAGGTTGATGTCGCCGGGCACGGTGATGAGCTCCGAGATGCCCTGGATGCCCTGGCGGAGGACGTCGTCGGCGATGCGGAAGGCCTCGCTGATGGAGGTCTTCTGGTCGCAGATGGCCAGCAGGCGATCGTTGGGGATGACGATGAGGGTGTCCACGCGGTCGCGGAGGGTGGAGATGCCGTCCTCGGCCTGGAGGCGGCGGCGCGACATCTCGAAGGAGAAGGGCTTGGTTACCACGGCCACGGTAAGGGCGCCCGTCTCCTTGGCGGCCTCGGCGACGACGGGGGCGGCGCCGGTGCCGGTGCCGCCGCCCATGCCGGCGGTGATGAACACCATGTCGGCGCCTTTGATTGCCTCCAGGATCTCGTCGCGGCTCTCCTCAGCGGCTCGCTGGCCTCTGTCGGCATCGCCGCCCACGCCCAGGCCGCGGGTCAGTCGCTCGCCGATGCGGACTCGAGAGTCCGCATCGCAGCGCATGAGGGCCTGGGTGTCGGTATTGATGCCGACGAACTGGACGCCGCTCACGCCGGCCTCGATCATGCGATTGACGGCGTTGCAGCCGGCGCCGCCCACGCCTACGACTTTGATGGGCGGCAAGCCTTCGGTGTCTGCTTTATTCGCCACCTTTGCCTCCTTTCGCCTAGTCTTTGTGTTGCTGCTCCCGGTCTGTACGTCTCTGTTTACCTATTGGGGCAAGAGAAACTTGAACCAGCGGCCAATGGTGCGCAGCCACTGCCAAGCAGAGCCTGGCGCCTTCTCCCTCACCCGGCGTCTGTCCGGCTCGTGGTCGCGGAGGACCCAGTGGAGGAGGCCGACGCCGGTGGCGTAGGCGGGATTGGCGAGGATGTCGGAGAGGCCGTAGAGGCCGTGGGGCACGCCGATACGGGCTGGCATGCGCAGGACCTGCTCGGCCAGGGTGTCGAGGCCGGGCAGGTTGGCCGTGCCGCCGGTGAGGACGAGGCCGGCGGCCAGGGTGTCATCGAAGCCGATGCGGCGGATGTCCATATAGACCATCTCTAGCATCTCTTCTAGCCGCGCCTGGGTGATCTCGGCCAGACGGCGGCGGGAGACGGACTTACGCCTGTCGCTGCCGAAGGTGTCGATCTCCACCAGTTCTTCCGAATCCACAGTGGAGGGGATGGCATGGGCGTAGAGGGTCTTGGCCTCCTCCACTGCGGCAAAGGGGGCTCTGAGGCCGGCCACCAGGTCGTGGGTGAGGTGGAAGCCGCTGACCTGCAAGACGGCGGCATGCAAGGCGCTGCCGTCGGTGAACACGGAGACGTCGGTAGTGCCACCGCCGACGTCGGCCAGAACCACCCCCTGCCGTTTCTCCTCGTCCTCGAGGACGGCCTCGGCGCTGGCGAAGGAGCTGAGGACCAGTTCCTCCACTTGGACGCCGGCTCCCTCGACGCACTTGGTAAGGTTCTGGATAGCGGAGACGGCGCCGGTGACGATGAGGGTCTCGACATCGAGGCGTTGGCCGTACATGCCCACGGGGTCGCTCACGTGCTCCTGGCCGTCGACCACGAAGTAGCGGGGGATGACGTGGAGGACCTGGCGATCGGAGGGGATGCTCACGGCGGCAGCGGCCTCCAGGACGCGGGCCACGTCTTCCGGGCCGATGGGTCGGCTGCGGCCGGGGATGGCGACAACGGCGCGGTTGATCATCGAGCCGATGTGTCCGCCGCTAATGCTTACCCGCGCGGATACGATGCGGGTGCCGCTGGACCTTTCGGCTTTTTCCACGGAGCCGAGGATGGATTCGGTGGCCTGCTGGATGTTGTCCACCACGCCCTTGTTCATGCCGACGGTGGGGGCGATGCCGACGCCGACGATGCGCATCCCTTCTTCGGGGGTGAGCTCGCCCACGAGGGTGCAAACCTTGGTGCTACCTACGTCGATGGCGGCGAAGTTACCGTTGCGATACATCTACTTCCCCCCTTTCAACGAAGGGAGGGCCTATCACCGAACCTGAGATCGAGTACGCGTCCCTCTATCTCCTGGCGACCGAGCCTCTGCTCCAGGGCTTGCCAGACGGCCAGCTTGAATTCGAAGCCGTGGCTATCGCCGAAGACTACCCGGTAGCCGGCGTCGGCCACCAGGGACAGGCCCTCGCGGTTATTATATTCCAGGCGGGCCACCGCCAGATCCAGGGTGGCGGGCAAAGATTCCATAAGATCTTGGGCCAGGCGCACGGCATCGGGGTCGACGGCACCTCCCGGCTGGAACTGGCCCGAGCTGTCCTGCTGATAGATGATGGGGGCATCGGGCGCAGGCATCGCCCCTTCCAGGATGACGCCGTCGGCGTCGACGACGTACTCCTTGTCCTGGGTGTACCAGTAGCCCCAGGGCTGCCGCTCCTGTACTACCAGGCGGACGGTGTGGGGCCAGCGGCGCTCTGCCCGCGCTGACTTGACCAGGGGCAGGGCGGCGAGCCGCTGCTGGGCCTCATCCAGGGGGGCGGTGAACATGCTGTGGCCCTTCAGGTTGGACATCTCGACGAGGGAGTAGGCGTCCAGGGTCTGGGCCCCGGTAACTTCCACGACCTGCACCCGCAAGACGGGCGTGAGGTACAGGGCCAGGCCACCGCCGACCGTGGCCACGAGCAGAAGCAGCGCGAAGAGCAGCCGCCATAGCCCCAGGCCGCCGGTCTTCTCGTCCTCCTCCAGGAGGATGTAGCCCCGGGGAGGACGGCTCGATCTGCCTTGCTGGTCTGGTCTAGGCACGGCGCTGCTTCTCCTGATGGCGCTCGAGGGCCAGCTCGACGAGGCGGGTGATGAGGTCGCGGTAGGAGAGGTCGGCGGCCTCCCACAGCTTGGGGTACATGCTCATGGGCGTGAAGCCGGGGATGGTGTTGATCTCGTTGACGTAGGGTTGCCCATCCTGGGTCAGGAAGAAGTCGACCCGCCCCATGCCGGCGCAATCGATGGCCTTGAAGGCGGCGATGGCCAGGATCTGCATCTTCTCGGCCAGCGGCGACGGCAGGTCGGCGGGGATGATCAAGCGGGTGTTGGGGTCGTCGTACTTGGCCACGTAGTCGTAGAACTCGCGGGCAAAGACGATCTCGCCCAGGGGCGAGGCCTGGGGGTCGTCGTTGCCCAGGACGCTGCACTCGAGCTGGCGGCCCTCGATGGCCTGCTCCACCAGGGCCTTGCGGTCGTAGCGGAAGGCCTCGGCGAGGCTATCGGCCAGGTCCTCCCGCGAGCGGGCCTTGGAGGTGCCGATGCTGCTGCCGCTGTTGGCCGGCTTGACGAAGCAGGGGTATCCCAGCGTGGCCTCAACCTGGCGAGTCACGGCCGTCGCCTCTTCTTTCCACTGGCGCCAGGTGACCGTCAGGGAGTCGGGGACGGGCAGGCCGGCCTGGCGAAACACCATCTGCTGGAGGGACTTGTCCATGCCCAGGGCGCTGGCGGTCACGCCGGCGCCCACGTAGGGGATGCCGGCCATCTCCAGCAGGCCCTGGAGGGAGCCGTCCTCGCCGTAGGTGCCGTGCACGAGCGGGAACACCACATCCACCTGCTGGAGGGCGGCCAGGACCTGGGTGCCGAAGCTGCCGCCGTGGGGATCGTCGAGGGCGCCCATGCGCTCGCCCCGGATGGCGGCGAGGGCGGCCTGCGTCTGCTGGGGGGTGAGCCAGGCGCCCTGCTTGGTGACGCCCAGGGGCACCACCTGGAAGCGCTGGGCGTCGATGGCGGCCATCACCCCCTGGGCGGAGATGACCGAGACCTCGTGCTCGGCCGAACGGCCGCCGAAGAGGATGCCGACCCGCAGGCGGCCTGCGCTAGCCATCAGAATCCCTCTCCCACCAGGGTCACTTCCGGCTCCAGGCGGACGTCGAACTGCTCCTCCACCCGCTGTTGGGCCAGGGCCATCAGGGCGGCGGCGTCGGCGGCGCGGGCGCGGCCGCGGTTGACGATGAAGTTGGTGTGCTTGGGGGAGATCTGGGCGTCGCCGATGCGATGGCCGCGCAGGCCCACCCGGTGGATGAGCCACCAAGCGGGACGGTCAGGGGCATTCTTGAAGATGGAGCCGGCGTTGCGCCCCCGCGGCTGGGCCGCCCGGCGGCGGGCGTCCAGGTCGGCCACTCGCTGGGCCAGGGCCTGGGGGTCACCTTCGTGCAGGATGAGGTCAAGGGAAAGGACTACTTTGTGCTGGAGCAGGCCGCGGGTGAAGGCGCTGCCACGGTAGCCCAGAGCCAGCTCGGAGGCCGCCAACTCGGTCACCTGGTCGCCGTCGGCCACGCGGATGCTGCGGAGGACATCGGCCAGGCAGCCGCCGTAGGCGCCGGCGTTGTAGATGACGGCGCCGCCCAGGGTGCCGGGGATACCGCAGGCCCACTCCAGGCCGGCGAGGCCAGCGAGGGAGAGGCGGCGGGCGAAGGAGGCGAGGTTGACGCCGGACTGGGCTCGCACCAGGAAGCTGGCGTTGCCGGAGGGGACCGGCTCCTGCATGTGGGTAGTGGCGTTCTCCAGGACGAGGCCGTGGATGCCCTCGTCGCCGACGAGGATGTTGCTGCCACAGCCAAGGATGAAGACGGGCACGGCGTGGCGGCGAGCGATGGCGACCAGGGCGCGCAGTTGCTCCTCCGTTTCGGCGACAGCGTAGACATCGGCTGGCCCGCCGATGCCGAAGGTGGTATGGCGAGACATCGGCTCGGCCAGGCGGGCGGCCGTGAGTTGGCGCAGCTCGGTCAGGAGACCCTTGTTCATTGGGCCTTTCTCAGGGCTTCTAGAAGCTTTGGTCCTACCTGGTTGACGTCGCCGGCGCCGATGGTGAAGAAGATGTCGCCGGGCCGCAGCGCTTCCACGACCCTGGCCGGGGCGGCCTCCAGATCGCCGGCAAAGGTGGCGGGCGGGGTATCGATGAGGGGGGCCAGCTCCTGGGCGCTCATCCCGGCCGAGGGCTCCTCGCGGGCGGCGTAGGTCTGGGCGATGAGGAGCTGGTCGACTCCCTGGAAGCAGGTGCGAAAGCCGTCGAGCAGGTACTGGGTGCGGCTGTAGGTGTGGGGCTGGAAGAGGCAGACCAAGCGGCGGTGAGGGAAGCGCTGGCGGGCGGCGGCGATGGTGGCGCGGATCTCGGTGGGGTGATGGGCGTAGTCGTCCATGATGGTGACCCCCGCTGCCTCGCCCACGAACTGGAACCGACGCTGGACGCCCCGAAACCGGGCCAAGGCCTGCCGCACGACCTGCTGGGGTAGGCCGAAGACGCTGGACGCCGCGATAGCGGCCAGAGCGTTCCTCACCTGATGGATCCCCTCCAGGCGGGTCTCGAAGGCCTCATAGGCCTCTCCGCCGTATTTTACCAGAAAAGTATACCCGCCTACATCCTTTCGCAAAAGATTTTGAGGAGAAAAATCCGCTTCTTTGTCCAGTCCGTAGCGAATCACGCTGGCGCAGATAGGGGGGTCGGCCTGGGGGTGGGCCAGGATGTCGGCCAGGGTGGGGTCATCGGCGCAGGCGATGAGGAAGCCGTCGGCTGGCACCTGGGACATGAACTGGCGGAAGGCGGCGGCCAGCCGGCCAAAGCTACCGTAGAAGTCCAGGTGATCGGGCTCGATGTTGGTGACGACGGCGAGTTGGGGGTGATAGTGGAGGAAGGCGCCGGCGAACTCGTCGGCCTCCACCACGATGTGCTGGCCGCGGCCGGCCTGGGCGTTGGTGCCCAGGTCAATCATTTCACCGCCCACCAGGAAGGTGGGGTCGCAGCCGGCCTCCCGGAGCAGGAAGGCGATTAGGGCAGTAGTGGTGGTCTTGCCGTGGCTGCCGGCGACGGCGATGGCCTGGCGCCCCTGGAGCAGGCGGGCGATCATCTCCGCCCGCAGGAGGACGGGTAGACCGCGGCGGCGGGCCTCGGCCAGCTCGGGATTGTCGGCGGGGGCGGCCGCGGTGTAGACCACGA
The DNA here is from genome assembly GCA_964354065.1 of uncultured Dehalococcoidia bacterium. Lineage (GTDB taxonomy): Bacteria > Chloroflexota > Dehalococcoidia > SM23-28-2 > SM23-28-2 > JAUYDU01. Next base: position 7,703 of record CAYGYF010000016.1, read on the forward strand.
GCTCGGCATCGCTCAGGTGAGCGGCGTCGTGCCCTTCGTAGACGATGGCTCCCTCGGCCTGAAGGCGGTCGGTGAGGGGCGACAGCTTCAGGTCGGAGCCCGATACCTGGTGGCCCCAGGTGAGGAGGATGTGGGCGATGGCCGACATGTGGATGCCGCCGATGCCCACCAGGTGGACGCGCTGGGGGATGCTCCTTCGACTCCGCTCAGGATGCACCCTGGTCCTCATCGGGCTACCTCCAGGAGGAGGCGAGCGATGTTGCGGGCCGCGTCGGGTCTGGCCAGGCGGCGGGCGGCCTCGGCCATGGTGGCTCGCCGCGGCTCATCGGCCAGGAGCTCGCCCACCAGGGGCAGGAAGCCATTCAGCTTGTCGTCCTCAACCACCAGCGCAGCTCCGGCGTCTGCCAGGTAGCGGGCGTTGTGGCGCTGATGGCCGCCGGCGTAGGGGTAGGGCACGAGGATGGCGGGGAGGGCGGTGGCCGGCAGTTCGCCCATCACCGAGGCGCCGGCCCGCATCACCGCCAGGTCGGCGGCGGCCATCGCCCAGGGCAGTTCGTCGTAGAGGTAGGCGTGGAGGTGATAGCGGGAGCGTAGGCGGTCGGGCAGGTCGCGGTGCAGGCGATCGAGGCGGGGCTGGTCGGCGCGGCCGCTGAGGTGGATAAGTTGACATAACTCCAATACCTGGGGAAGGTGCTTGGCGACGATCCGGTTGAGGCTGCGAGCGCCGTGGGTGGCGCCGGCGACCAGGAGGACGCGCTCTTCGGCGTCGAGGCCGAGGCGGCGGCGCCCGTCGATCTTGTTGACCTGCCAGAAGGTGTCGCGGACGGGGTAGCCGCAGGCTACGGCCTTGCCTGGGGGGAAATAGAGGAGGGAGCGGTCGCTAGTGACGGCCACTCGCTGGGCCAGATGGCTCATGAGGCGGACGGCCCAGCCGGGACGGATGTCGGGGAGGTAGACCACCAGGGGCAGGCGGTCGGAGGTGCGGGCAGCCACTGCCAGCGGAATGCTGGCGTAGCCGCCGGTGGTCAGTATGGCCTGGGGACGGAACTGGGCGATGAGGGCCCGGGCCTGGGGAACGCCCCTGGCTAGCTTGAGGGCGCTGGTTGCCAGTCCCCAGGGGGAGCGACCGCGGACTGCTCCGGCGTCGACGGCTCGGAAGGGCAGGCCGGCCCTGGACACCAGTTCGCGTTCGGCGCCCCTGGCCGTGCCGACGTACAGGGCCTGGAGCCCTTCGGCGCTGCTCAGCTCTTGGGCGAGTGCTGCGGCCACGGCCAGGGCGGGATAGACGTGGCCGCCAGTGCCGCCGCCGCTAAAGACTACTCTCATCCCATCGCCCTACGGAATCTAAGGCGGCTTCCGACCGTCTGTCGCTCCCGGTAGCCGCGGTCGCGGCCATAGCGGGACACGCTCAGGAGGATGCCCACCCCGGCCAGGAGGGCCACAAGTGCCGAGCCGCCGTAGCTGATGAAGGGCAGGGGCACGCCGGTCAGGGGTATGGAGCGGGTGATGCCGCCAATGTTTATCAGCGTCTGATAGGCGATCCAGCTAGTGATGCCCACTGCCAGATAGGTGCCGAAGTGATCGGGGGAGTTCATGACCGCGCGTATTCCCCGGTAGACGAAGAAGGCGAACAGGGCGATGATAGCCACCGCGCCGATGAATCCCAGCTCCTCGCCGACGATGGCGAAGACGCCGTCGGTGTGGGAGCCGGGGACGTAGAAGAACTTCTGGCGGCTGGCGCCCCAGCCCAGGCCGGCTGGCCCGCCGCTGCCCAGGGCGATGAGCAACTGGATGATGTGAAAGCCCGTGCCCTCCGGGTCCGACTCGGGGCGCCAGAAGGAGATGATCCGGTCCATGCGGTAGTGGGCGAGACTGATGACCGCCCAGCTCATGAGACCCCCTCCGGCGAAGAGCAGGGAGAAGTGGGTAAGGGGTGCCCCGGCTACGAAGAACAGGGTGCAGGTGGTGAGGACGATGATGATGGTAGTGCCCATGTCAGGCTCGACCATGACCAGGGCGGCCACCAGGCCGACCATCAGGGTGAAGGGGACGAAGCCCATGGAGAAGTGCTTGATATCGTCGCGGCGGCTGTCCAGCCAGGCCGCGATGTAGACGATGATGGCCAGCTTGGCGAACTCGCTGGGCTGGAGGGGCGGCAGCGGCCCCAGGGAGAGCCAGCGATGGGCGCCGTTGCGCTCGATGCCGATGCCGGGGACGAGGACGGCGAGCAGGCCCACCAGGGCGATGATCATCAGGGGCGTGGCCAGGGGGCGCAGGATGTGATAGTCGAGGCGCATGAACAGCCAAAGCAGCCCTACGCCGGCGACGGCGAAGGCTGCCTGGCGGATGATGAAGTAGTTGGTGTCGCCGTACTCCAGGTGGCCGACAGCGAAGCTAGCGCTGTACACGACCAGGAGGCCCACCACCAGGAGCATGGCCGTGGCCAGGATGAGGACGTAGTCGGGTGGGCCAGCTCGCAGGCGACCGGTCTCTAGCGTGGCGATGGCTTCACCTCCCTTCGCTGTGCTCAGGACAGGCCTGGGCTAGGAGCAGGCGGCGGAAGTCGGCGCCCCGCTCCTCGAAGTTGTCGTAGGCGTCGTAGCTGGTGCAGGCGGGGGAGAGGAGCACTACGTCGCCCGGTTGGGTCAGGGCCTGGCTGGCCTCGACCGCCTCGGCCAGGCTGGCGACTCGTAGCAGCCGAGGGCGGTCAGCGGCCGGGCGGTCCTGGGCTACCCTCTGCACTGCTTCCTCCAGAAGCGGGCCCGATTCGCCGAAGAAGACGACGCTGCGGCAGCGACGACAGGCCTCGTCCGCCAGCTCCTCCAGGGGGAGATGCTTGTCGCGCCCGCCCAGGAGGAGGAGCAGGGGCTGGCTGAAGGAGCGGAGGGCGGCTAGGGTGCGCTCGGGGGTGGTGGCGATGCTGTCGTTGTAGTAGTCGACGCCGGCCAGGCTGGCCACGAATTCCAGGCGATGAGGCAGGCCCTGAAACTCGGCCGCCGCCTGGGCGATGGCTCGGGGGCTGACGCCGCAGACGCGGGCGACGGCGGCCGCCGCCAGGGCGTTGGACCAGTTGTGGCGACCGGGCAGACGCAGGCTTTCGAACGGGAACAGCTTCTGTTCGTGGCCGCGCCGCTTCCAGGCGGCCCAGCCGTCGCGGAGGAAGGCGCCGTCGCCGGGGAGGTCCGAGGCCAGGCTGAAGTAGAGCGCCTCGCCGGCAGCCCGCTGGGCCAGGGCGCGCGCCTCGGCGTCGTCGTAGCCCAGGACGGCGCAGTCGTCGGCTTTCTGGTGGCGGAGGATGTCGCCTTTCAGGCGGCGGTAGTCGTCCCAGGAGAAGCGGTCGAGGTGGTTGGGCGTGATGTTCAAGACACAGGCCACGTTGGGGCTGCGTTCGGGCAGGAGCTGAAGCTGGGTGTGGCTTATCTCCAGGATGACCCAGGTGTCGGCGGTCAGGCGGCCCAGGTGGGATAGGAGGCCGACGCCGATGTTGCCGCCCACGAAGTGGGGCCGGCCGTCGTGGTGGAACATCTCGCCCACCAGGGCAGTGGTGGTGGTCTTGCCGCTGCTGCCGGTTATGCCCACTACCGGTCCTGGGCAGAGCTCGAGGAAGAGCTTGAACATCGAACTAAGGGGCACGCCGCGTTCACGCGCTTCGGCCAGCGCTGGCAGGTCGAGGGGTACGCCCTGCGATACGAAGATGATGTCGGTGGTCACCATGTCGTGGGGATCGTTGGCCCCCAGCGAGAGGTGGACAGGGATGGCGGCGATCTGCTCCAGGCGGGCCTGGAGCCTCTCGGCTGGGCGGGCGTCGCTGACGGTGATGCGAGCGCCCTGGGCGTGGAGGAAGCGCACGAGGTCCACTCCCTCGATGCCCAGGCCGACCACCGTCACTCGCTTGCCCTTGAATAGGTTCGCGTTGCTCACTACAGGGCTGTGCTGGCTCTCCATATCTTTCGCCTACACCTGAGCCGCCAGGGCTACCCCCAGAAGGGAGCCCACCACTCCCAGAAGGCAGAACCGCATCACCACCTGGGGCTCCGACCAGCCCAGGAGCTCGAAGTGGTGGTGGAGAGGGCTCATCTTGAAGATGCGCCGACCCCCCGTCAGGCGGAAGTAGCCGATCTGGATGATGTCCGACAGCCCCTCCAGGACGAAGACGATGCCGATGATGGGGAGGAGGAGCCACTGGCCGGTCATGAGGGCTACCACTGCCAGGGCTGAGCCCAGGGCCAGGGCCCCGGTATCGCCCATGAAAACCTGGGCCGGGTAGGTGTTATACCACAGAAAACCGGCGGTGGCCCCTACCACCGTGAAGGAGAAAGTGGCCAGGTAGGTCTGTTCCTGGAGGAGAGCAATGATGCCATAGGCGAGAAAGGCCAGGGCGGTGGTGCCGCCGGCGAGGCCGTCGAGGCCGTCGGTAATGGCGACGGCGGTGGTGGTGGAGACGACGATCAGCACTGCCAGCGGTATGTAGGCCGGGCCCAGGTCGAACTGGCCCGCCCAGGGGATCCTGACGTCCTGGATGTCGAGCGTAAAGTAGAGCACCAGGGCGGCAGTGAGGCCGAGGACGGTGAGGAGCAGGACCTTGAGTCGCTTGCCCAGGCCCGTTCTGGCCCGGCCGGTGATGGTGCGCAGGTCGTCGACCAGGCCGAGGAGGCCGGCGGCGACGATGGTTCCCAGGGGCAGGAGGATGGAGAGGCGGTCGACGATGTTGGCGGCCAGAGTGATGGGCAGGACCAGGCTGAAGATGAGGATGCCGCCCATGGTGGGGGTGCCCGCCTTGGCCAGGTGGGAGGCGGGGCCGTCGGAGCTGATCTCCTTGCCCAGGCCGCGCCGTCTCAGGAAGCCTACCAGCGGATACCCAGCCACGACCGACAAAACGAAAGCCATCGCTCCCACAGCCAGGGCGCGAACCATCTCAGTTCGTCAGTTCCTCGATCACCGTCTCCAGAGCCATAGCGCGAGAGGCCTTGACCAGCAGGTGGTCGCCCTGGGCCAGCGTTCGGCGCAGGGCCGTCGCTGCCTCCTCTCTGGAGGGCAGAAACCGTACCTGCTGATGGCCGGCCTGCTGAGCGGCCTCGCCGATGATGCGGCCGCGCTCCCCCAGGGTGTAGAGGACATGGGTGGCCTGGGCCGCCCTTTCGCCGACCAGGCGATGCCCCTCCTCCTCGAAGGCGCCCAGCTCGAGCATGTCGCCCAGAAGGGCGAGGCGGCGGCCGGGAAGCTCGGCCAGCAGGTCGAGGGCGGCCAGCATGGAGGCGGGGCTGGCGTTGTAGGCGTCGTCCAGGATGGTGCTGCCCTGGGGCCCGCTGAGGGCGCGCAGGCGCAGGGGCACCTCGGCCCTGGTTAGGGCTTCGGCTACTTCCTCTAGCGATAGGCCATCGGCCAGGCCCACGGCGGCGGCGGCCAGGGCGTTGTACAGGTTGTGGCGGCCGGGCAGGGGCACAGTAATGTCGGCCGACTCGTCGCCGTAGATCAGGCGAAAGGTGATGCTCTCCAGGCCGCCGCTAGCCAAGACGCTGCCCCGTACGGCGCACTGGGCCGACGTGCCAAAGAGAACGACGCGGGCGCTGGTGCGGGCGAGCATGGCGGCGACGTGGGGGTCGTCGCCGTTGAGAACGGCCAAGCCATCGGGCGGCAGGCTCTCCACCAGCTCCGCCTTGGCGGCAGCGATCTCTTCCAGGCTGCCCAGCCGTTCCAGGTGGACGGGGCCGACGTTGGTGACCACGCCGATGTGAGGCCGCGCCAACTGGCAGAGAAGGGCGATTTCGCCGCGGGCGTACATGCCCATCTCCAGCACAGCTCGCTGGTGCTGCGGGTCAAGTTCCAGGAGAGCCAGGGGCAGGCCGATCTCGGTGTTCAGGTTGGCCTCGCTCTTGAGCACGCGGTAGGTATGACTGAGGACGGAGGCCGTCAGCTCTTTGCAGGTAGTCTTGCCGACGCTGCCGGTGATGCCGATCACCTTCACCTTGTGCTTGGCTCGCCAGTAGGCGGCCAGGCGATGGAGGGCGGCCAGGGTGTTGCCCACGCGGAAGAAGGACACCTCGTCGGGGAGGTGGGCTGGTTGCTGCTGGCCGACGATGCCGGTAGCGCCGCGGGCGATGGCATCGGCGATGAAGTCGTGGCCATCGTGATGCTCGCCTGGCAGGGCCAGGAAGAGGTCGCCGGGCTGGACCTGGCGGGAGTCGATGGCTACCCTGGCAAAGGGCCGCACCTCTCTCGGCCCGCTGGTGGCGGCTATCAGGGGGCCGAGGCCGCCCGTTATGTCTTGGAGGGTGAGCATGTCCCGATTTTACCCCTAAGGGCTTCCCTGGACTAGAGCCTCAGGCGACGGCGGCACCTTGAGGTAGGCGAGGATCGACTGAGCCAGGCGAGCGAAGACGGGTGTGCACACCGCTGAGCCCCAGGGCACGTCCTTGGGTTCGTCGATCTTTACGAGCATGGCGAGGACGGGGTCTTCGCTGGGCACAAAGCCGGCGAAGGAGGCGATGTAGGTATCGGGTTTGTAGCCGCCGCTGGGGAGGGAGATGGATGCCGTGCCCGTCTTGCCGGCCACTCGGTAGCCGGGAACGGAGATGGCGTACATCATGGTGATGCCGTCTACGACGGCGTTCATCATCTGGGTGAGGGTATGAGCCGCCTCGGCGGTGATCACCTGGCGCACCTCCACCGGCTGGAACACCTGGCGCTGGTCGCCGCGCTGGATCTCCTGGACGACATAGGGCTGCATGAGCTTGCCGCCGTTGGCGACGGCCGAGATGGCGGTGATTAGCTGCAAGGGGGTGATGTTGATGCCTTGGCCAAAGGAGTTGGTGGCTATGTCTACCTCTGTCCAGACGTCGTCGGCGGGGGTGCGCACCTGACCTGGGGCCTCTCCGGACAGGCCGACGGCGGTGGGCTGGCCGAAGCCGAAGCGGTACACGTAGTCGTAGAAGCGGTCGGGCCCCAGGAGTTGGCTGAGCCAGACGGCGCCGGTGTTCAGGCTCTTGGAGAGGATCTGGGTGGCGGTCTGGGTGCCGTGGGCGGCGTAGTCCCAGTTGGCGATGGTCCAGCCGGAGAGGGAGACCACGCCTTCGTCCACGTAGGTGCTGTCGGGCGACACCAGGCCTTCGTTGAGGGCGGCGGCCATGGTTATCGTCTTGAACACAGAGCCCGGTTCGTACAGGTCGGTGATGGCCCGATTGCGGTAGAGGTCCATCAGGCTCTCGTCGGCCAGGTTGAGGCTGGTGAGGTCGAAGGAGGGGCGGCTGGCCATGGCCAGGATGGCGCCGGTGCGGGGGTCCATGATGATGATGTCGCCGCCGCTGGCCTGGTGCTTCTCGATGGTGGCGTCGAGCTCGCGTTCGGCCAGGCGTTGCATGAAGCGATCGATGGTGAGGATGAGGTCGGCTCCCGGCTGGGGCGACACCTGCTTGCGGTAGCCTAGAGGTATCTCTTCGCCCCGGCCGTCGCGCTCGTAGAGGAGGGAACCGGAGGCGCCCGCCAGGTCCTGGTTGAGGTCGGCCTCCAGGCCGGTGAGGCCGACGTTGTCTCGTCCCACGAAGCCGATGAGGGGGGCCGCCATGTTCCCCTCGGGGTAGACGCGACGGCTGCCGCGCACCAGCCTGACGCCGCGCAGGTCGAGCGCCTCCACCTTCAAGCTGGCCTGGTAGTCGAGGCCGCGGCCGACGACGGCCTCGCGGGTCACGGATGTGTCCAGGTCTTTAAGGATGTCCTCGGTCGGGCGATTGAGGACATCGGCCAGGCCCTCGGCCCAGCGCCGGGCGCGAACAGGGTCGTCCCACACCTGGCGGTCGACCAGGACGTCGTAGGCGTCGACGCTGGCGGCCAGGGGATAGCCGTTGCGGTCGAGGATGGCGCCGCGGCGGGGGTTCAGGGTGAGGAGAGTGAGGTGTTCGTCCTGGGCCTGCTCGCTATAGGCCTGGTAGCTGACGAGCTGGAGCTGGGCCAGGCGGCCCACCAGGGCGAGGGCGGCCACCGCCAGGATGACGACAAGCACTCCCAGCCGCTTGGAGACCCCATTCCCCTGTTTTGCCATCGTCGGTTATCCTTGCCTGGCAACCTATCGGTTGTCAGTGCTCTTCGTCTGCCGTTGGCCGGGCATCCCCGCCTCTGGCCTCTAGGGTAGGGGTAACTGGTCGAGGAGGGACTCCCACCAGGACTGCGCCTTTTCCGCCTGCTTCTGCTTAGGGGGCAGGAAGCGGAGAGGGACGAACTGTTCCGGTGGGCTGGGCTCGTCCACGGTGAGGTAGATCGTTTCTGTGGGCGGTACCATGCCCAGACGCTCGCGAGCCTCCTTCTCGATGTGGTCGAGGCTTCCCAGGGTGGCGATCTCGGCCTCCAGCTCATAGGTGCGGGCCTGCCAGTTGTTGCGGGCTCGCTCCAACTGGCGAACGTTGTCGCTGGTGATGGTGGCCTGGCTGTTCTGAAACAGGGGCAGCACGGCCGCCACGGCGATGGCCACCAGGGCGATGGTCAGTACCGCTGGCATGGCCAGCGGCCGCCCTGTGGCCCGAGGGGCGTGTCGCCGATCAGCTATGGCCATTGCCTGTCGCTCCCATCCCGTTGCCCTACCTCTATAGCCTTTCCGCCGCCCGCAGGCGGGCGCTGCGACAGCGGGGGTTGGCCGCCATCTCGGCCGGCGAGGGCTTGACGGCGCCCCGCGTGACGAGTCTGAGGGTGGGTTTGTGGCCGCAGACGCAGACCGGCACGTCGGGCGGGCAGATGCAGTGGCGCGATTCCTGGCGCAAAAAGTCTTTGACGATGCTGTCCTCCAGGGAGTGGAAGCTGATGACCGCCAGCCGCCCGCCGTAGCCCAGCAGGTCGCGGCTCTGCTCCAGGGCGGCTGCCAGGTTCTCCAGCTCCTGATTGACGGCGATGCGCAGGCTTTGAAAGGTGCGGGTGGCCGGGTGCAGGCGATGGTAGCGGCGGCCGGCGGCCTTCTCCACCGTCTTGGCGAGTTGGGTCGTGGTCTGGAACGGCCTCTCCTGGACGATGCGGCGGGCGATGCGGCGGCTGAGGGGCTCCTGCCCGTAGCGCCAGAGGAGGCTGGCCAGGGTCTGCTCATCGTAGGTGTTGACGATGTCTGCCGCTGTGAGCGTCTGGTGGGGGCCGAAACGCATGTCCAGCGGGGCTTCGAGCTGGAAGCTGAAGCCCCGTTCTTCGTCCAGCAGTTGCAGGGAGGAAAGGCCCAGGTCGAAGAGGATGGCGTGGACGGGGGCGAAGCCGTGGCTGCGGCAGATGGCCTCGACGTCGCGGAAGTTGCCCTCGACGAGGAGGACGGCATCGGCGAAGCGGGCCAGGCGGCTGCGTGCTGCCTGGAGGGCGCGGGGGTCGGCGTCGATGCCGAGGAGGAGGCCACCGGGCGAGGCCGCTTCGAGGATGGCCTCGGCGTGGCCGCCGCCGCCGACGGTGCAGTCAACATGGCGGCCGCCGGGCTGCACGGCCAGGGCGCGTACCACCTCGTCCAGCATGACCGGGGTGTGGCTGAGGGTAGACTGGGTGGCGGCATTCATGGATCCGCTACTCCGCCTCTCCGGCGGCGACCCGGGCTGAGCGGGCCTTTGCCTCCTGCCAGCGCTGGGGGTTCCAGATCTCCAGGCAGACGCCGCGGCCGCAAACGACGACGGCTCCGTTGAGCTCAGCCCACTGGCGGAGGGCCGCGGGCACGAGCACCCGCCCCTGGCGGTCGAGATCGGCGGGCCAGGTGGAGGGGAAGAAGCTACGCTGAAGGTCGCGGACCCGCTTGCTGGTGACAGGCTCACGCATGTACTCTTGGGCTGCTAGCTCGAAGTCCTGCTTGGTGTAGACGAGGACGCAGCCCTCAGGGCCCTCCGCGAGCATCACGCCCTCGGCGAACAGGTGGCGATAGAGAGCGGGGATGGCCACGCGGCCGCGGTCGTCGAGAGTGTGCTCGTACTTGCCCGAAAGGATCAAGCCAGGGCTCCAGTCATGGCTGGGGTCGTGAAAAACCTGCCCACCAGCCGTCAATCGATCACTTACACAGTGGGGGCTTCCCCCGGACTCAGGCCTGTGCTATCATCGGGGAGCGAAGAAGCAAAGAGGGAGAAGCCCCCACTCCTCCCCACCGTGCCCCATATAATACCACTAGCCTATTTCCTGTCAAGTAGGTGGGCCGGATTTTCAGGGAAATTTGGGCAATTTGTCTGAGGGGATCGTGATGGGATTTCGCGTCGGCATCCTCACGGTGAGCGATAAGGGGGCTCGGGGCGAGCGGGCCGATACCAGCGGCGCGGCCATCCGCGAGATGCTGGCCTCGCTGGGGGCGACGGTGGAGCGGTACGAGGTGGTGCCTGACGAGAAGGAGGTTATCGCTTCGCGCCTGCGGGAGTGGGCCGACGAGGGGGGGCTGGACCTGATCCTGACCAGTGGCGGCACTGGCCTGTCGCCGCGAGACCTCACTCCCGAGGCGACGCTGGCGGTGGTGGAGCGGCTGGTGCCGGGCATGGCCGAGGCGATGCGCCAGGAGGGGCTGAAGCACACGCCGATGGCAATGCTCAGCCGGGCCGTGGTTGGCGTGCGCGGTCGTACCCTTATCGTCAACCTGCCGGGCAGCGAGCGGGGGGTGCGCCAGAACCTGGGGCAACTCTTGCCAGTGCTGGCGCACGCCCTGGAGATCCTGCGTGGGGAGGCGGGTGACCACGTGGCGACGGCGGAAGGGGTGGAGCGGGCTGGAGGGGAAAACGATTCTTGAAACTGGTTGTAGGATGCGCATCGATATCCTCACCATCTTTCCGGGCATGTTCCGCGGGCCCTTCGAGGAGAGCATCGTCAAGCGGGCGGTGGAGAAGGGGCTCGTCCAGATATTCCTTCACGACATTCGGGACTACGCCAGCGACAAGCATCGCACGGTGGACGATTACCCCTTCGGCGGCGGGCAGGGCATGTTGATGAAGCCGGAGCCGCTGTTTGCCGCTGTGGAGGACGTTCAGGGCCAGG
>CAYGYF010000017.1:0-16711 GCA_964354065.1 uncultured Dehalococcoidia bacterium
GCGCCCGCCCCATCCTGATGACCGCCGTGGCCACCATCTTCGCCCTCATCCCCCTATCGCTGGGCCTCAACGAGGGCGTGCTGGTGGCCGCCGAGCTGGCCACCGTGGTCATCGGCGGGCTGTTCACCTCCACCATCCTCACCCTGCTGGTGATCCCGGTGGTGTACAGCCTGGTGCATGAACCAGGGGATAGGGGTAGGCAGATAGCAGTCGGTGGAAGGTAACCTAGAGGGGCGGGATGTCCAGCACCTCGTCCACCAGCCCCAGGTCCAGGCATTCCTGGGCGGTGAGGAAGCGGTCGTGCCCCGAGTAGATGAACTCCCGCCACCAAGCGGCATCGTGCTTGCCGGTGCGATTGGCGAAGAGCTCGCTGACCATCGTCTCATAGTGCATGGCCAGCTTCTGGTAGTCGTGGAAGATCTTGTCGGCCTCGCCGGTGAGGACCCAGGTCCCGCCGTGGAGCATCATGGTCGATAGCTTGCCCATGCTGCGCCTGTCCCCCGCCTGCACCACGATCGCCCCCATGGAGTAGGCATAGCCGGTAACTATCGTCTGCACCTTCACCTGGTACTGGCGCTTCATGCGGAAGATCATCTCCATCATCGCCAGGCCCGCGCCCAACGAGCCACCGCCGGAGTTGACGAAGATGGTGATCGGCGTGTCAGCCCGGCCTGCCCGCTCCGAAGCCATGATCAGCAGAGCCTTGGAGAAGCGTTCGGCCTGCTCGTCGGTGATGTCCCGAAGGAAGTAGACGCCGCGAGCGTCCAGCTCCGCCTTGCGGGCAACGTACTCCCGAATGAGATCTTCCAGCCGAGGGACTTCCATGCTATGACTCAGCATTGGCGACGTGACCCCCTTGCACTAGAGTAGCCCCATTGTAGGGTTGACGCCTGGCGGGATCAATGAACCCTGCCGGCTTGGCCCTATTCCATCGATCATGATCTATTTCGTACCCCAACCCCAGTCCGCGGGGAGGGGCAAGGCCGGAGCCCTGCCCTACATCATGAACAAGCGGAACGCCGCCTCACGAATTTGGTGGCTTGCCCTCGCCCCTTCACGTCCTTCACACAAGCTGCACGGTTTTCTCCCGCCGCGACATTCTCCCCCGCGATACCCGATCGGCGATACTCGGTTATTAGATAGTAGAAGCTCCGCGCAGCGCCGTCCCCCTGCCCACCCAGACGACCTTCGCGGTGAAAGGAAGTGATGGGCGGATGCAGATGAAAGCCCGCTCGGCCTCCCAGGTAGACTTGGCTTCGCCACGGAGCACGGAGAAAACGATCATCTTCGTGGGCCACGCTCGCCTGCCCCAGAGTCTGGCGCCGCGGGACTCCTCCTCCGTGGTCTCGGTGGAGGTGGAGACAGACATGGCCAGCGGGACCATCCTCGGTACTTCTGTGAAAGGCGCCCTACCGCTGGGGGCCAGACTGCTCGAGGAGATGCTGGCCGGGCGGAACATCAAGGACGGGCCTCAGGATGCGGTGGATGAGGTGAGGCGGCGTTACGTTTGCCCCTCCCACAAAGCCTTGTGCACCGCCGTCGCCAACGCCTACGAAGCCTACAACCGCTACCAGCAACAAGGGCTCTCTTTCTCCTGAGTTCTCCAACAATCACCGAAATTTTCACCAACAGTCCGCCAAACGCCTCTTGCCCACTGGCGGCAAGGGGCGCTATGCTATTGATGGAAGCACTCGCAAGGGGGACCAATGGCTGGCATGGAGTACTTGGAGGCGCCCCAGGAGGTAAAGGACGATCTGGCTGCCCTCCTGCAAGGATCAGAGGACCGCTACTCCGACTTGCAGCTCCACTTCCTGCTGCGACTCAATCACCTGCTCCGCCTGCGCCAGCAGCAGCGCGGCCAGCTTAACGCTGGCGGCCTCCGCCTCCTCGACCGGGCTATCTTCTCCACCTACCGCGATTGCGCCAGAGTCGGCGTGTCGGCCGAGGCTGAGAAGGTAGTCCAGTTCGTCGGCAGCGAGTCCCCGGGTCGCCGCAGCAGCGATAACTGAGCAGCGGTCCCTCGCCGCTCCCCTTAGCTGGCTGTCCCACCCCCATTCCTTTTCCTTCTTCTCTCCCTTTCATCCCTGGCCAGGCTCAGCACGCATTCGCGAAGGGCGGCATCGAGATAGCGAGGCAGCCGCTCCAGCACAGCTTTCAGCTCCTCTTCGCTCACCTCCACGCCCTCTTCGGCAAGGATGGCCCCAACGCGCTCGTCGGTGGCACACCAGATATCCTTTTCCACCTGCAATGGTTCCCCGCCACCGCTGTCCGCGGGCACCGCTGGCGAGGAGAACCCCTCACCACCTTTCCTGCGATTAGGGAGCAGGAGGGAACCATTGAGCGCTGCCGGCCCTACCCAGGGGAGGGAAGGAGCAATCGGGTGGGCGCTGGCGTTCGGGGATCTATCGGGGGAGAGCCCAATAGACCCGCAACCAGGGCACTAGGCGCTCTCAGTCAGGTGGTCCCAGCGAGCATCCTCCAGTAATAGGACGCTTATGGGCGGCGTTTGTTACGTTACTGCGCTTCGACGCGATTGCGCAGGACGCCGATGCCGCCGATCTCCACCTCCACCACATCGCCCGCCTTGAGGGCAGCGGTGGCCCCCGGCGTCCCCGTGAACAGCACGTCCCCCGGCTCCAGGGTCATCACCTGGCTGGCGGCGCTCACCAGGTGAGCCGCGTCGTGGATGAGGAGCGAGGTGTTGGTCTTCTGAACGACCTCGCCGTTGACGCGGGTTTGCAGCTCTAGGTTGGTGGGGTCGAGGTCGGTGACGATGCACGGGCCCAGGGGAGCAAACGTGTCGCTGCCCTTGGCCCGCCACCACTGGAGGTCGCCCTGCTGCCAGTCGCGAGCGCTGACGTCGTTGCCGCAGGTGTAGCCCAGGACGCAGCCCAGCGCCTCGTCCGGGCCCAGGCCCCTGGCCCGGCGGCCGATGACCACTACCAGCTCCCCCTCATAATCCACCCGGCCGGCGCCGCGGGGCAGCACGATGGCCTCCTCCGGCCCGATAACCGCCGACGGCGGCTTGAGGAAGAGCTCGGGTTTGGGCGGCAGCGTAGCCTGCCTCCCGATGGGCGAACTCTCGCCCAGGTGACTGCGATAGTTGAGGGCGACGGCCAGGATCTTGGACGGCCTCACGGGGGCCAGCAGCCTGACCTGCGACAGGGGGAAGGTCTCGTCCAGCAGGCCGAAGTCCCGGAAGATGCTGCCCTCGATGGGCCTGACGCGCTCACCCTCCACCAGGCCGTGGGCCTCGCGGCGGCCGTAGCGAAAGCGGCAAATCATCATCGTGCCTTGACCTCGCCCGACATCCCGATACCGACTGATCCCCTCCCAGCACAGCTAGAGAGGAGACGACGAACGGGCTGGCACGGAGAGGCCGAGGGGATAGCCTCCCCTCGGCCCCATGCGTTTTGCCCCGGCGCCTGCGCGACGCGCTCCCCGTACTCCAAACCTAGCTCTTCCCGATAGCCTCTTGCACCCTGGGGTGATCTTCCTTCAAGTAGGCCGCCTTGAGCGGCCGACCCCTTCGCGTTTCCGCTCTCTGCTCCAGGATGCCCTCCTGCAACATCGACCCGATGGCAGCCTTCTTTTCCTCGGCCGTGCCCGGAATGTCATTCCGAGCGTTGTTGGCCCACTGATCGATCAGCCGGGCCGTCCAGTAGCCCAGCGGGGGGCGACCGGCGTGCACCATCCGAATGATGGCCTCGATGATCTCCTCCACCGAGCTCGGCGACGGAGGCGAAACCTCAATGCGTTCCTCCTTGCCACCCGCCGCCGAACTCGGCGACGGAGGCGAAACCTCAATGCGTTCCTCCTTGCCACCCGCCGCCGTCACCAGATCCTGGCTAGTGGCGCCCGGCACACCGGCGATCACAACCGTCTTTCCGAAGCGATTCCGCAGCCAGCTCACCAGCCGGATAAAGTCGCTGTCGCCCGACATCAACAGGTAGGTATTGATGTTCGGCCTATCTAGAACAGTCTCCATGACGTCCATCACCATATGGATATCCGCCGAGCTCTTTACCCGCTCAGTGCCATCGCGCGTTACCTTCCGTAACGGAACATCCCGCGCTGTGATACCGGCTATGTCCATCTGCCGACGGATCCAGCCTGGATGCTCGCTGAAATCGGCGTAGGCCACCGCAACAGCGATGTTGCCATACTTGCGAGCCCTGTCCATCAACACCGAAATGTCAGGCTCCCCTCCGTAGATGTTTCGTAGAGAGTAGCGAATGTTCTCAAAGTCGATAAACACCGCGACGTCTCCGCCAATCATTTCGCTCTCGCCTCCCTGCTCAGAAGTTGGCAAGAGCCGGGGCCTTCGCGTATGCAATTGGTAAGGTACGGGAGCGCAAGCTGATGTTACCAGCTACGAGCCTGGAAATCAATCGATGTGGTGTCTCTTCAAAAGGGGAGCTCGATGTGGCGGAAGTGCTCCAGGAAGCGCCCCTCCTCATCGGCCCACCGTTTTCGCCAGGCCTTCATCCTTTCTGCGTCGATGTTGGCGAACTGGCTGCGATGGCGCATCAGGGCCTGAAACTTGATGTCCACCACCTCAGTTATGTCAACGCTGAAGTTGGGCTCGTTGGAGCTCCAGAGATAGACTTCCTTCACCCGGTGGGGCTCCAGCCCCTCCTCGGCCTGCTCCGGGAAGCTAGGACGGTTGCGGGCGGTAGGATAGACGGCATCCAGGGCCAGTGTCCCGATCGTCCGGTGGTCAGGGTGGTTGAGGTACATGTTGCGAACGATGTGGACTGGGTCGTGGGTGAAGACCGCGTGAGGCCGAAGGCGACGAATGTAGCGCACGATCTCGCCCAGCAGCCCCCGCTCGTAGCTCAGCTCGCCGTCCTGATAGTTGAGGAAGAAGACGTCCTTAACGCCGAGGACGGCGGCCGCCGCCCTCTGCTCCTCCTGCCGCACGGCCGCCAACTGCTCGCGGCCCATCTGGGGGTCGTCGGTGCCCTTGCTGCCGTCGCTGCACACCAGGTAGTAGAACTCCCAGTTGTCCCTGGACCAGAGAACGGCCGTGCCGGCACAGGCGAACTCCGAATCGTCGGGGTGGGCCGCGATCACCAGAGCCCGCTTTATCTCCGCCCCCTCCGCCATCTGCTCTCCCTTCACTTTGCTCAGGGCAGGCCCTTCGGCCCGCTATTGCTGTATATCCGATTGTACTAGGAGCCGAAAGGGATTGACAATCTGCTTGTGTGCTAGTATACTTGTTCGGCAGAACAGGCGTTCCATGACATAAGACAAGGCCTTGAGGCGAAGCCGAAAGGAGGGGCATATGGCTAAAGAGCTCTCTCCCAAGCAGCAGAAGATCCTCCGCTTCATCCGCCGCTTCCTCGAGGAGCACGACTATCTCCCCAGCATCCGCGAGATTCAGGACGGGTGCGGCATCAGCTCCACATCGGTGGTGGACTACAACCTGAAGAAGCTGGAGGGCGACGGCTACATCCGGCGCGACCGCAAGGTGTCGCGGGCCATCGCGCTGCTGGACCGCGGTGGCCGCCGGCCGCGCACCGTGGCCGTGCCGATCATCGGTCAGATCGCCGCCGGCCAGCCCATCCCCGTACCCACCGCCGACACCTGGAACAACCTGGACTATAGCGACTCGCTGGAGGTCACCCGTGACATGATCGGCGGCCGCCAGAACGTCTATGGCCTGCGGGTGAAGGGTAGCTCCATGATCGACGCCCTGGTGAACGACGGCGACATCGTCCTCATGGAGGCGGCCAGTAGCGCCGACAACGGCGACATGGTGGCGGCCTGGCTCAAGCGAGAGCAGGAGGCCACCCTCAAGCGCTTCTACCAGGAGAGTGGCCGCATCCGCCTCCAGCCGGCCAACGAGGCCATGGCCCCCATCTACACCGACCCCACCAACGTGGAGGTGCAAGGGAAGGTCATCGGCGCCGTCCGGCCAGCGCAATAAGAGTCCTGCCGGCTGTCTCCACGTCGGTGGGTTAACTCTCGACCCCCGCCTGAAAGCCTGCCCGCCGCTAGGCGGGGCGGGGGCATCAATAGGGTCTCAGCATGCCGCAGCCTAAAGTCATTAATGGATTAGTAGCGGAGGCCTTCAGGCCTCCATCGCATGGGGTGGAAGCCTAAAGGCTTCCGCTACAATCCCGTGGTGCACAGCGACAGCCAGGCGTAAGCTGATTCGCTGCTTCACGCCCTCGCCAGGTCGTGTAACAGCAGCTCCAGGGCCAGCTCCTCCTCGTAGCGCCCCCGCTTCACCCCCACGTCGGCCTCCAGCAGCCGCCGGTAGGCCGCCTTCAGGCGGGACAGGGAGTAGCGCTGGGCCTGATCGAGAACCCGCTGGAGGACGAAGTCGGAGCCAATCTCCAGCCGCTGGCCGATCTCCTGGGCCGACAGCCCAGCCAGCACCAGCTCCTTAGCCTGAATCATGAATCGGTACTGGCGAATGATCATGGCCAAGAGATAGCCAGCATCGCGGCCATCCACGATCTGTCGGCGCATCAGGCGCAGGGCCACCGCCGGGCGCTTCTCAGCGATGGCGTCCACCATGGCGAAGATGTTGACGTCGCGCGCCTCCCTGACCAGCGCCTTCACGTCCGCCCCCTCGATGCGGCGGCCGTAGGCGTAGGTAGCCAGCTTCTCCAGCTCGCTGACCAGCAGCCGCAGGTTGTCCCCCACCAGGTCAGCCAGAAGCTGAGCAACCGACGGCGAGATGTCCAATCCGTCTTTCTGGGCCCGCTCCAGGAGCCAGGAGACCACCTTCTTCTGGCCGATCCGACGGAACTCCTGCACCTTCCCGTGGGGCCTCAGGGCCTGGAACAGGGCATTTCCGGCGGCGAGCTCTCCGTCAATCAGGACCAGGGTGGTCGTCTCCGGCAGGCGGCCGACGTAGTCCGCCAGGGCCAACCAGCGCTCCAGCTCCAGACCCTCGCTCCGCGCCCGGCGAGCCGCCCTGGCCTCGGACGGGCCTCGGCGCGAGCGTTCCGGCGGGTTGAAGCGCCTGAGCAGGCCCTCCACCACCACCAAGCGATGGGCACTGAGGAAGGGCACCGTATCGCAGATGGCCATGACCTGCTCCGGCGCGACCTCCCGCCCATCGAGGACGTCCGTATTGGAGGAGAGCATGCCGTCGGAGTCGAGCCCGGCCTTGATGCGGGCCAGCTCCTCCCGCAGAGAGAAGTCGTCGCTGCCGTAGAGGACGTAGAGCATCGCCGCAGCGAGCATATATCAGGGGAGCGCCAGCCTCAACAGACAAACTGGCGGGAGTGCATGGGAGTCGAACCCACCCAGGACGGGTCCACCGCCCCACATCGGTTTTGAAGACCGAGAGGCCCACCGGGGCCCATCCACTCCCGCGGCCTGCGGAAGCTATTCTACCGCAAAGCGAGCGCTAATGTAGCGCTCGGCGGCGATGGCGGCGGTCGCTCCATCGCCAGCGGCCGTCACCACCTGGCGAGCCGAGTTCTGGCGAGCATCGCCGGCAGCCAGCAGCCCCGGCACCTCCGTCTCCATCCACTCGTTCACCACAATGTGGCCGCCTTCGTCCATGCTCACCAGCGGTCGCAGGTATTCTGTGTTGGGGTGATGGCCGATGAAGATGAATACGCCCGTCACCGATAGTACCGACTCCTCGCCGGTCACCAGGTTACGCAGACGGGCGCCCGTCACCTGATCCTCGCCCAGGATCTCGGTAACCACCGTATTCCACACAAACTCAAACTTGGGGTTGGCGAACGCCCGCTCCTGAAGGATGCGACTGGCCCGCAGTTGGTCTCGCCGGTGCACAAGATATACCTTGGCCACGTGGCGGGCGGCAAACAGCCCCTCGTCCATGGCCGTATCGCCGCCGCCAACGACGGCCACCTCCCGATTGACGAAGAAGGGGGCGTCGCAGGTAGCGCAGTAGGAGACACCCCGGCCGGTCAGGCGCTCCTCGCCGGGCACCTCCAGGCGATTGGGGTCGGCGCCGCTGGTGACGATCACCGCCTTCGCCAGGTAGTCGCCGTCGCTGGTCCTCACCCGCCAGAGAGGGTCTTCCCTGGCCAGACCCAGCACCTCCACGTAGCTGGTCTCCAGGCCACAGCTCTCGGCCTGCCTCTGCATGGCCTGGGCCAGGGCGGAGCCGCTGATCGCCTCAATGCCGGGGTAGTTCTCCACGCACTCGCTGAGGGAGATCTGGCCGCCGACAACCCCTTTCTCCAGAAGGACTGTGCGCCGCCGGGAGCGCGCTGCGTACAGCCCGGCTGCCAGGCCAGCCGGCCCTCCCCCAATGAGGACGATGTCGTATTCCTTGTCCACCGTGCTCCATGTTCCTTGACCTAAGGAGCCAGGGCCTGATCGATGACCCGCTTCAGGTCCCCCTTGGGACGAAAGCCAATGATCTGGCCGACCGGCTGGCCGCCCTTGAACACTATCAGGGTAGGGATACTGCGGATGCCGTAGCTGGCGGCGGTGTTGAAGTTGTCGTCGGTGTTGAGCTTCACGAACTTGACCTTGCCACTGTACTCGTCGGCCAGCTCCTCCACGATGGGAGCCACCATCCGACACGGGCCGCACCAGGGCGCCCAGAAGTCCACCAGCACCGGCACCTCGGCCTTCAGCACCTCCCCCTCAAACTCGGCGTCGGTGACCTCCTTCGGCTTGACCATTGACCGCTCCTTTCCTGAGAGTACGCTCGGGACTCCGCTCCGTCTTGACTCCCGAACGGCTACATGGTAGCATACCCCCAAGGGGTATGTCAACAACCAGGGGGTAGGAAGCATGCTAGAAGCCACCTCGGCCGAAAGCCTGGTCACCCGCCTGCGCCGCATCGAGGGCCAGGTGCGGGGCATCCAGCGCATGCTAGAGGAGGGCCGCGTCTGCGAGGACGTGCTGACCCAGATCATGGCCGTGCGCAGCGGCATCGACCAGGTGGGGCTCCTGCTTATGGACCACCACATCGAGCAGTGCCTGCTGGGCGGCCAAGCTCCCGACGCTGGCCTGCGCGACCTCCAGCACACTCTACGCATGTGGCTGCGCTTCTCCACCGGAGGCGGATCCGCCCCTGGCGGAGGCGTCCCCGCCAGCCAGGAGGAAGAGCCTCCCCCTCAACTCGACTAGGCTGAAGCCGCCGCCGGCCGCAAGGCCTCCAGCATGCCGGAGAGGGCCGCCTCGCGGGCCACCCGCAGGGAGCTCTTGATCGCCAGCGCATCGCTGCGGCCGTGGGCGACGAACACCAGACCGTTGACCCCAAGCAGCGGGCCGGCGCCGTACTCCCGATAGTCCGTGCGCTTCTGCACGCCCTGGAACGCCCCCCTCAGGGCCAGGCCGGGCAGCCAGTAGTACCACTTGCTCCTGATGGAGCCCTCGAGCTGGCTCCGGATGAAGCCGGCGATAGCCTCCATGGTCTTGACCACCACGTTGCCGGTGAAGCCATCGGTGACGATGACGTCGGCCACGCCGCTGGCGATGTCCTTCCCCTCCACGTTGCCGATGAAGTTGAGGTGGCTGGCCTTCTTCAGCAGGGCGTAGGTCTCCTGGGCGAGCTGGTTCCCCTTGCTCTCCTCCTCGCCGATGCTCAACAGGGCCACCCGCGGCCTCTCCATCTTCCACACCCGCTCCAGATAGACGCTGCCCATCTCGGCGAACTGCACCAGGTACTCCGGCTTGCAGTCGGCGTTAGCCCCCACGTCCAGGAGCAGGCTGAGGCGGCCCGACAGGGGCAGGAGCGCCACCAGCGACGGCCGCTCGATTCCCCGCAGGCGTCCTAGATACATGATGGAGCCCGCCAGCACCGCCCCAGTGTTGCCAGCCGAGACGAAGGCAGCGGCCTCCCCCTGCTTCACCAGCTTGAGGCCGACGACGATGGAAGAGTCCTTCTTGTGGCGAGCGGCCTGGGCGGGGTGCTCGTCCATGCCGATGACCTCGCTGGCCGCCACCAGACGGATGCCCTCGGGCCGCGGGCCGTGCTTCGCCAGCTCCGCCTCCACCGGCGCCGGCAGCCCCACCAGGGCCACCTGTACCCCCAGCTCGCGAGCGGCCAGCACTGCTCCGGCGACGATCTCCTGAGGGGCGTGGTCGCCGCCCATGGCGTCCAGGGCGATCACGGGCTCACTGGCCGCCACGGAACTCCTCCTCCATGCGGCGGCGCAGCCCTTCGTCCACCAGCACGTCCACCGCCGTCATGGCCATCGCCTTGGCGGCGTCCAGCAGGCCGAGGTGGCCGGCCTCCGAGGCCGCCACGTCCCGAAACTCCGGGGTGTGAATCGTGACATCCGGCGGGGCGATGGCCACCGTGGGGTGGATGGCCGGCACCAGGACGCTGACGTTGCCCGTATCGGTGCTGCCCATCGAGCGATGGTGCTCGGGGTCCTGCACCTGCCGCCCCAGAGCCTCCATGTTGCGGCGATAGGCCTCGGCCAGGGCGTGGTTGGTGCGCATCGCCCGGTAACGGGAGTCTTCGCCCCAGCGGTACTTCAAGCGGGCGCCGGTAGCCTCTGCCCCCGCCCGGAAGCAGGCCAGCACCCTGTCCTTCAGCTCGTCCAGGTACTCGTCATCCTCCGCCCGAATCAAGAAAGCGGCCGCTGAGTGCTCCGGCACCACGTTCATCGCCTGGCCACCGTCGGTGATGATGCCGTGAATGCGGGCGGAATCGCGGATGTGCTGGCGGAGGGCGCTGACACCGTTGTAGGCGATGATCAGGGCGTCCAGGGCGTTGATGCCTGCCTCCGGGCGGGCCGCCGCATGGGCTGCCCTCCCGAAGTACTCCACCGATAGCTCCAGGCAGGCCAGGGCCTGGGCCACTGCCACGTCTCGATTGCCGGGGTGGGCCAGCATGGCCGCATCCAGGCCGTCGAAGGCGCCCCGATTAGCCATGAACACCTTGCCGCCCGCCGCCTCCTCGGCCGGGGTGCCGATGACCAGCACTGTGCCGCCCGTCTCCCCCACCACCGCCCTGGCGGCGAGGCCGGCCCCCACCGAGGCCACGGCGATGATGTTGTGGCCACAGCCGTGGCCGATGCCAGGCAAGGCGTCGTACTCGGAGAGAAAGGCCACCCGCGGCCGGCCATCCCCGTAGGCAGCTCGGAAGGCGGTGGCTATCTGACAGATGCCTCGCTCCACCGCGAATCCCTGGCTTTCCAGGTAGTCGGTCAGCCAGCCAGCCGCCTTCTCCTCTCGAAAGGCCGTCTCGGGATGGGCATGGATGCGCAGGCTTAGTTCGATGAGCTGGTCACGGTGAGCTTCTACCTCGCCTATCACCCTCTTCTTCAGCTCACCGAGACGGCCCATCCTGGGGGGTTCCTTTCTACCCACTTGAGGCGGGCGGGGGTGGCTCCATTGTAGTCGCCGCCATCGAGGCCGGTCAAGAACAGCCGCCCTGGGACAGCGTCTCGCCCTTCCCTCTTCCTTCTTCCCTCTTCCCTCTTCCCTCTTCCCTCCTCCTTGTTCCTCGTTCCATCTTCCCTATTCCCCCGCCGGGTCTATAATAGACGAGGCCCAAGCTTCGGCGAACTGCTATGCGACCAAGGATAAGGACTCGCTGTCTTCTCATGGGCCTCCTGGCCCTGGGCGCCATCGTGGTGGCCTGCCAGGGAGGAGAGGAGGTGGTGACGCCGACGGCCACCCCCTCGACCCAGGCTCAGGTCGGCCAGCGCCTGGCGGAGCTGTCCGCCGACGCCGTCCTGGCCCTCGCCTTTCCTGGCGTCGCTTTCCAGCGCCTGCCAGGGACCGAGCCGTCCGTCCCCTATCTCCTCGCGGCCGATCCGACCTGGCGCATCGAGGCCCTGGGGCGGCTCATCGGCGACTTCAACCGCCCCGGCCAGCCCCAACTGGCAGCCTTCCTCTACCTGAGCGGCCCGACCCCCGACGCCCAAGCTCAGCCCCGGTCCCGGTTGCTGAACCTGCCGGAGGGGCTATTCATAGCCTTCATCGAGCTCGACACCAGTGACCAGCCCGCCCTGGTGGGCCTGAGCCTTCTCGACGCTTCGGCCCAGGAGTTCTTGGAGGCAGCCACAGCCCTGGAGCAGAACCGCCGGCCCTTCCGCCAGGGGGTAGACAACCTGGCTCCCCAGGGCACCATCGACCCCGCCCTGGCCGTGGACACCAACAACGACGGCCTGGACGAGATAACCCTGCTGGACACGGGCGTGGCCGATGGCATCGCCGCCGCCTTCTATCTCACCTTCCAGCGGGCGAACTCTGGCCTGCACTGGCAGCGAATAGCCCCGGCCCCGGATGGCACCCCGGCCGATCACCTGCCCACCCAGGCCGTCCTGGACTACCTGGCCGCCGTGGCGGCCGCCACCAGCACCGCCGAGCCCTGGCAGGAACCGGAGCGGCTTCGCGTCCTGGAGTGGCTGACCGGGCCCGAGGAGGCCGTCCCGCCTGAGCTGCTGCAAGAGCTGGCCACCGGGGATGACCCAGCCGCCCAGGAGGCCACCCGCCGCAAGCTGGAGGCCACCCGCCGCCTGTTTAGCGAGGCCTATGACCATTTCTCCCCCAACCGGCAGAAGCTCCAGCCCTGGCCGGACTTCGTGGACGGCTTTCGCAATGCCACCGGCGTCACGGTGGACGAGATGTCGCCGCCCACTCAAAAGAACGAGCACACCCTGGTACAAGTGATGATCACTACCTCCAGCCGCGAGGGGCCGGACCTCGTCCAGCGACACTTCCAGGTGACCTACACCCTCGTCCAAGTCGACGGAGACTGGCGCCTGGACAGCGTCGATGCCAGGGAGGAGCGGCCGACCGAGCAGCCTTGACACTGTTCGCCCCCTGGGCTAACATCAATTCGACAACTGAATAGGGCCCATAGACGCTCTTATCCAGAGTGGTGGAGGGAACGGCCCAAAGAAGCCCGGCAACCAGCCCTGACTTGTCGGGGCACGGTGCCAACTCCGACCCGCCTCCGGCGGGAAAGATGAGAGCGGACAGGTCGAAAGACCTCTCACACCACTCGTCCCGACCAGTCGGGACGAGAATCTTTTTAGTAGGCCGTAGCCTGGGATGAAAGCAGCCCGTGGTCGAACAAAGGGAAGTCGTCGAGCTTGAGCCGACGGTGAGGCCCTAGTTGCAAAGCATTGCGGCCATCGAGTGGGTGAACGGTAAGGTCCGCCTCCTGGACCAGACGCGCCTGCCGCGGCAGGAAGTCTATCTGGAACTGGAGACCTACCAACAGGTGGCGACGGCCATCCGGGAGATGCGGGTGCGGGGCGCCCCCCTCATTGGCATCGCCGCCGCTTATGGGATGGCTTTGGGCGCCCAGACGATCGAGGCCACCGCCATGAACGAATTCCTGGCCCAACTGCACCCGATATCCCAGGCCCTGGCCGCCACCCGCCCCACCGCCGTCAACCTCTTCTGGGCCCTCCAGCGCCTGACCCTGGCAGCAGAGGCGGCCGCCGACCCCCAGGCCGCCCGGGCGGCCCTGGTGACGGAGGCCCGGCGCATCCACCAGGAGGGCTCGGATGCCGACCAGAGGCTGAGCCAGTACGGCGCCGAGCTGATCCCCGCCGGGGCCTCCGTCCTCACCCACTGCAATACGGGCTCTTTGGCCACTGGCGGCTACGGCACCGCCCTGGGGGTGATTCGCGCCGCCTGGGAGCAGGACAAGCTGGCGCGCGTCTACGTCGACGAGACGCGCCCCCTCCTTCAGGGCTCCCGCCTCACCGCCTGGGAGCTGAAACGCGACGGCATTCCCGCCACCCTTATCGCCGACAGCGCCGCCGGCTCTCTCATGCGCCGCGGCCTCATCGCCTGCGTCATCGTGGGGGCCGACCGCATCGCCGCCAACGGCGACGTTGCCAACAAGATCGGCACCTACACCCTGGCCGTCCTGGCCAGGGCCCACACCATCCCCTTCTACGTAGCTGCGCCCACCAGCACCATCGACCTGGCCACCGCCAGCGGCGACCACATCCCCATCGAGGAGCGCCCGCCACAGGAGGTGACGGCCTGCGACGGCGCGGCGGTAGCACCCGAGGGAGTCGAGGCCCTGAACCCGGCCTTCGACGTGACGCCGCACCAGTACGTCTCGGCCATCATCACCGAGCGGGGCGTGCTGCGCCAGCCCTACGCCGAAACCCTGCCTCTCCTCTTCCAGCAGCACGAGGTGCGCCATGGCTGAAGCCCGCGTGGCGGTCATCGGCGGCAGCGGCTTCTACCAGATGGAGGGCCTGGCCGACATCGAGGAGGTGCGCCCGCAGACACCCTTCGGCCAGCCCAGCGATGCCATCGTCATCGGCACCCTGGACGGCCTGCGGGTGGCTTTTCTGCCCCGCCACGGCCGCGGCCACCGCATCCTCCCCTCGGAGGTGCCGGCGCGGGCCAACATCTACGCCCTCAAGGCCCTGGGGGTGGAGTCCATCATCGCCGTTAGCGCCGTGGGCAGCCTGCGCCAGGAGATCGAGCCCCTGCACCTGGCGGTGCCCGGCCAACTCATCGACCGCACCAAGAACCGCACCGATACCTTCTTCGGCCAGGGGTTGGTGGCCCACATCGGCTTCGCCGAGCCCTTCTGCCCCGTCCTGCGGCGCAACCTGCGGGAGTCCGCAGCGGCCGCTGGCGCCGCCGTCCACGACGGCGGCACCCTGGTAGTCATGGAAGGCCCGCCCTTCTCCACCAGGGCCGAGTCGGAACTCTATCGCTCCTGGGGAGCCGACCTCGTCGGCATGACCGCTCTGCCGGAGGCCAAGCTGGCCCGTGAGGCGGAGACCTGCTATGCCATCCTGGCCTGCGTCACCGACTACGATTGCTGGCACGAAGGCCATGAATCCGTAACAGCGGAAATGATCATCTCCAACCTGGCCAGGAGCGTAGACGCCGCCCGCCAGACCGTGCGCCTGGCCCTGCCCAGGCTGCCAGCCAGCCGCGATTGTCCCTGCGCCCACGCCCTCAGAGACGCCCTGCTCACGCCCCTGGACATCGTGCCCGAGGAAACGAAGAAGAGGCTGGCGCCCATCATCGGCCAATACCTGGTACACCAGAGCACGGGAAGATGAACAACGTTGACCGATAGACTGAAGGCCACCATCTTTGGCGACAAGGCGGCGGTCAAACAAAGGGCCAAGTACGTCGTCGAGCGCCTCACCGAGCCCGAGACCATCCGGCCCCTGCTGGAGCGCGACCGGGCCTACGCCGCCTACGCCCTCGGCCAACTGGAGCCGCGCCTCTTCCCCCGCAGCGAGTGGTGGCAGGCCATGCCTACCGGCAGGCAGGCTTGTGGGCCTGGGGGAGAGGCGCTCGTCGTCCACGCACGCAGCGGCCTGGGCCCGGCCCTGGTGGCCGTAGGCGATCCCCCGGCCCTGGACGCCCTTCTCCACCTTCACCCAGGGCCGCGCTTCACCTTCGCCACCTTCCAGCTCGACCACCTGCCGCTGGCCCAGCGCCACTTCGTCCTCTCCACCCCCACCCCCTCCCTGCGCATGTCGGTCTCATCCCACAGCTTCCGCCCCGTCGAAGGGCCAGCCCTGAGCGAAGCGAAGGGGCCGGCGCGCCGCCTGCACGGGAGCGACCTGGCGGATGTGAACGCCCTCCAGCTCAGCGATGGCTTCGGCTTCTACTCGGCGGCGGCGCTGGACGATGGCATCTACTACGGCGTATACGCCGACGACAAGCTGGTGGCCATGGCCGGCACCCATGTGGCCGCCCCCTCCTGCGGCCTGGCCATAGTGGGCAACGTTGTCACCCATCCCCGCTATCGAGGCCGCGGCTATGCCACCATCGCCACCAGCGCCGTAACCGCCGAACTGCTGAAAACCTGCCCCTGGGTGCTGCTCACGGTGCGAGAAACGAACGAGCCAGCCATCCGCCTCTACCGGCGGCTGGGCTATCGAGAGGAGTGCCGCCTCATCGAGTCGGCGGCGCGGCGCAGGGACATGCTCGGTCTGGCCGGCCTGGTGCAGCGCTTGCTGGCCCGGCGGCGGGGCAACGGGCGAGAGGTGGTGGAGTAGTGGCCCGCCACAAGCCTGCCTACCGAACCATCGACGAACGGGTCGCGAAGGAGATCAGGCGTTTGCATGAGCGACACCCAAAGCTGGGCCATCACGCCTTGGCCGAAGCTCTCCGCGAGGATGATGTTCACGTCGAGCCCGGAGAGCTGAAGCGCTTCCTGAAGGAGGAGGGCCTCCAGCCTCAGCAGAGCCGGCGTCCCTGGCGCTGGCGGGGGCCCCCTTCCTGGCTGGGCGGCCCGCCAGAGTCCCTGAAATGAAAAGGGAATACTGCGAGGAGCAGATAAGCTGGATAAAGGAGACGTGATGGTCAAACCCGCCATCGACTTCGACGTGAAGAACTTGGGCCTGGCCCCCGAGGGCCTGCTCCGCATCGAGTGGGCGGCGCGGGAGATGCCCGTCATCGCCCTCATTCGCCAGCGCTTCCACCAGGAGAAGCCGCTGGCGGGGCTGCGCGTCTCCGCCTGCCTGCACGTCACCACCGAGACGGCCAACCTGGTCCTGGCCCTGGTGGACGGCGGCGCCCAGGTCACCCTCTGCGCCAGCAACCCCCTCTCGACCCAGGACGATGTGGCGGCGGCCCTGGTCAGCCAGTACAACATCCCCGTCTTCGCCGTGTGCGGCGAGGACAACGAGACCTACTATCGCCACATCCTCGCGGCCCTGGCCCACCGTCCCCACATCACCCTGGACGACGGCGCTGACCTGGTGAGCACCCTCCACAAGGAGCGCCGCGAGCTCCTGCCCGACGTCCTGGCCGGCACCGAGGAGACCACCACCGGCGTCATCCGCCTGCGCAGCATGGC
>CAYGYF010000018.1:0-16694 GCA_964354065.1 uncultured Dehalococcoidia bacterium
GCAGGTTGGCCGGTATGGCGATGAGGGAGATGCGGTGGAAGTTGACGGCGGTGATGGGCAGGGTGAAAGCGATGGCCGCCACGGTGACCGCCAGCAGCTCGACAACGCCTCGCAGGGGGCCGGCTAGCTCGCGGTCGCTGCTCCAGCGGGCCAAGCTCGCCTCGATGCGCGTCCGCAGCGCCGGTGAGAAAACGGTGAGGCCGAGGGTAGAGGCAAAGCTAAGCTGAAAAGAAATGTCCTTCATCAGCAGCGGCTCGTACGCTGTCATGCCTGCACCCGCCAGGGCTAGGCCCTGGAGGGCGCTGCTCTGGCGACCCAGGGCGGTCGCCACCACGTACAGGCCGCCCATCACCGCCGCTCGCTGCACCGATGCCTGCCCGCCGACCAGCAGCGAGTAGGCGATGATCGCCAGCAGGGCCAGCCAGGCGGCCGGCCGGCGACCGATGAGCCAGGCGAGAGCGCCGATGAACAGGCCGGCCACCAGGGTCACGTTGTAGCCTGAGACGGCGATGAGGTGGGAGGTGTTGGTGGCGTTAAGGTCTTCCTTTAGGTCGTCGGGCAGGGAGGTTCGCCGCCCCAGGAGGATGCCCTGGGCCAGGGACGCCTCGGGCTCGGGCAGAGCGTCCTCCAGGGCCGAGGCGAGGTCGCCCCGCAGGTTGTAGATCCAGGCGCGAACCGGATTGCCCTGGTCGCTGGCTATGAGGGAGGTCTTGGGGTAGGCGGTGAGGGAGCCGACGCCCTGGCGGGCCAGGTAGTCGCGATAGTTGAAGTCTTCGAGTTCGGGTGGCGTCTCCAGCTTGCCTTCGATCTCCAGCAGGTCGCCGTAGCGGTAGCGGGGGAAGAGGCCGCTGCGCATCAGGATGCCGCCGGAGGTCTCCTGCCAGCGGCCATCGATGAGCACCTCGCGGGCGGAGAGGCGCAGCCTGAGAGAACTGCCCCGCTCGTCGGGCTCGCCCGAGACGACGGCACGGAAGCGGAGGGCAGGGCCATCGTTGTAGCGGGCGATCCCCTGAGGCTCAGTGGAAGGCAGGCTGGACTGGTAGAGCCAGGCTCCGCCCACCAGCAGCATGGCGCCCAAGCCTGCAGTGAGCGGAGCGAACCTGACGGCCCAGAGCAGGGCCAATCGGGAGCGCCGGCTGAGGAGAGGGAGGAGGAAGGCCAGGACGGCGCCGGCAGCTATGGCCCAGGGGTTCCCCCCGGCAAGGGCGGCGGCGCCCATCCCCAGCAGCCAGCACAGCCCCAGATAGCCCAGGATCATGGGCCTACGGTAATCAGGTCTTTGATCTGCTCGTACACCGACTGGGGGATGAGCTTGCGCTCCACCAGCTCCTCCGGCCGCGAGAAGGGGCCGTCCTGGGCACGCGAGTCCACGATCTTCTGGGACCGGACGGCCCCTAGCCCCGGCAGGGAATCGAGAACGGCGGCGGGGGCCGTGTTGATGTTGATCCGCTCGTTCTGCGGTGCCTCGGCGGCCCCCAGCACTGCCTGCTCTCCCAGACGCGGCACCAGCACCTCGTCCTCGTCGTTGAGGCGGCGGGCCAGGTTGACGGCCTCTAGGTCGGCGTCGGCGGTGGGGCCGCCGGCGGCCTCGACGGCATCGATCCAGCGGTCGCCGTCTTGCAGGTAGTAGACGCCCGGCTGGCCCACCGCCCCCGCCACGTAGACCTGGATCTCCGCCGCCGGCGTGCTATCGAGTCGGATCTCCAGCGGCCGCGGCATCTGGAGCTGCTTATCGACCAGGACGCCGA
Organism: uncultured Dehalococcoidia bacterium; assembly: GCA_964354065.1. GTDB lineage: Bacteria > Chloroflexota > Dehalococcoidia > SM23-28-2 > SM23-28-2 > JAUYDU01. The sequence goes on from CAYGYF010000018.1 coordinate 1,749, forward strand.
TACCGATGAGGAAGGGTACGGCCGCCAGGGCGACAACCAGCCAGCGATAGCGCTCCAGCCAAGCGAGCAAGGGCTGCTCCTAGCAGGGAATGCGATACCGGAAGGGTGGTCTTATTGCCGCAATATAGGGCGCGGCTGCGGTCAAGTCAAGCTATGGCGGGGCATGGGCGGGTCAGAAAAGTGCCGCGCCGATCAGCCCTCAGCCGATCGCTTGACGCAGCAGAAGGCGTCGCCCTATTGTGACGATAACTGTGTTCACGAGATACCGGGCCGTGCGCTTCCCACGTCTTCGCCTGCTCTTGCTAGCAGCGGTTGCCGTGGCGCTGGCGTCCGCCTTCGGCGGATGCGGCGGCGGTGAGCCGACGGTTCAGCCTACACCGGGCTCGCCGACGCCCGGCGGCGAACCTGCGGTCAGCACCATAGCCATCGGGCCGGGCGGCATCGCTCCCCAGAGCATCGCCGTCGATGGAACTGCCAACCGCATCTATGTGGCCAATGGGGAGAGCGGCACCCTGTCGGTGATCGACGGCGTCACCAACATTGTCGTTGCCACTGTGCCGGTTGGGGGCCAGGTGCAGGGGGTGGCCGTCGACGAAGTTAGCGGGCGGGCATATGTGAGCAGCGGAGGCCAGGGCAGCCTATTGGTCATCGACGGGGAGAGCGGCGCCGTCGCCGCCACCGTCGCGGTGGGAGGAGACCCTGGCGGCGTCGCCTTCAATCCTGTGACTAACCGGATCTACGTGGCCAACGGCCTGAGCGATGACGTGTCGGTAATCGACGGGGCGACGAACAGCGTCGTCGCCACTATCCCGGTCGGCGATGGGCCAGTTGGCGTTGGCGTGGACGCCCAACAGAATCGCATCTATGTGGCCAATCAGTTCGGCGACGACGTTTCGGTGATCGATGGCGAGACCGACACGTTGGTCGCTACGGTGCCCTTCGACTCCGCTCAGGGCTCTGGGCCCTTCGGGGTGGCCGTGGACGCTGAGGCCGGCCGCATTTACGTGGCCGAGTCCGCCAGTAACACCGTCTCAGTGTTGGACGGGGCCAGCGAGTCTGTCACCGCCACCATCTCGGTGGGCATCGCCCCCCGCGGCATCGCCCTCGACCCCGCCAGGGGGCGCGTCTACGTGGCCAATGCCGTCAGCCACAGCATCTCGGTCATCGATGCTGAGGCCAACGTACTGATCGCCAGTGTGCCGGTGGGCCGCGAACCGTGGGCGGTCAGCGTTGACGGCGGCAGGGGAAAGGTGTACGTGGCCAACAAGTTGAGCGACAGCGTCTCGGTCATCGACGCCGAGGCCAATGCAGTCGCGGCCACGGTGCGGGTGGGAGTCGGCCCGGCGGCCGTGGGAGTGAACCCCGAGCTCCGGCGACTGTACGTGGCTGGCAGCGACAGCGACGAGGTGCTGGTCTTTGACAGCACGAACAACACGCTGGTCGCCGCCGTGCCTGTCGGCACCTATCCCCAGGCGGTGGTCGTCAACCCAGCGACTGGGCGGGTGTATGTGGTCAATCGGGAAAGCGATGGTGTGAGCGTCATCGATGGCGAAACCAACAGCGTCGTCGCCACCGTACCCGTGGGCTACCACCCCATCGGCCTTGGCCTCAACCCGGCCAGCGGCCGCCTGTACGTGGCGAACGCATTCGCCGACAACGTCACGGTCGTCGATACCGCCACCAACGCCGTCGTGGCCTCGATCCCCGTGGGGGATGGGCCGGCGGGCGTGGGAGTGAATTCCCAGAGGAACCGGATCTATGTTGCCAATCAGGATTCGGATGACGTCTCGGTGATCGACGGCGCTACGAACGAGGTCGTCGCCACCGTCGTGGTGGCCGATGGGCCCTTGGGCGTGGCAGTTGATGACCAGACCGATCGCGTATACGTGACCGGCTCGCAGGGGAACGACCTCTGGGTGATCGAAGGCAGCACCAACTCTGTCGCCGGGTCGATCACTGTGGGCAGCAGCCCAGTGGCTGCGGTGGTCAATGCGGAAGCGGGTCGCATATATGTAGTGAATAGGCTGAGCGGCAGCCTGTCCATTGTGGACGAATCCGGCGGCGAGGTTGTCGCCGAGGTGAGCGTGGGGAAGAGCCCCCTGGGGGTGGCGTTCGACTCCCGGGCCGGCAGTATCTACGTGGCCAACCGGTTGACGGACGATGTCTCCGTCATCAGGGTGGGGCGCTAGGGCGAGACTGGGCTCATGGCGGCGGCGATCTGCTGGAGCTCTTCCGTGCTCACCTCCTCGACGGCGATCTTGTGGGTGAAGCCGTCGGGGGAGCGAGCCAGGATCGCTCGCTCGAAGAGGTTTCCCTGGAAGCCGTCGTAGGCGGTATCTCCTAGGAGCTCCTGGCCAGAAGCTCGCACGCCGGCGATCTCTGATAGCCCGGGCCGGCCCTGGATGAACTCCACCTGCCCCTGGGGATCGTCGCGCTTGAAAACGGCCCGCAAGGCGCCCGGCCCCTTGGGCGGTCCGACGGCGCCGGCGACCTCGCCGAACTGGATGTCATCCAGGGTGAACCCCTCGGGCAGGAAAGTCGGGCAGAACACCTTGAAGGAGGCAGATTGCTGGATGTCCTGGAACTGCTGGGTGGAGTCAGCGGCGCAGACAGCCGGCTCCCCAGATGGGCTGGCGATGGCGAGGGGGGTCGGCGACAGGGTGGGGCTGGCTGGCGTGGTGGGCGTGGCAGTGGAGGTGGTGGCGGCTTCCTCCTCTTGTCCACAGGCGGCCAGGGCGATGAGCAGCAAGCCTGCGAGAGCGATCGGAAGCCTAGAACGATTTTTGAAACTGGTTGTAGCCATATCAGGAAGCGGAAAAGCAGCACGGTTGTGACATGCGCATCACCACAGTAGCAGGTTGGGCGAGCCCCGTCCAGATGAGGTATAGCTGGTAACCGGTTCGAGGTTGGTGGGTATCTAAGAGGTCATTGGCAGCCCCGAAGCCTTGCGCCAGGCGGCCCCTGCTCGCACAATCTATCTCGACACGAGCCCGGAGGCTCTCTGCCGTGGATGAACGCCAGTTGCCGATCATCGTGGGGGTTGCGCAGCACGTCAATCGGTCGGACGACCCCGCCGCTGCCCTCGAGCCCCTGGAGATGATGGTCAAGGTGGCGAAGGCGGCGGAAGAGGACGCCGGCGGGAAAGGGCTGCTGGCGCAGGCAGATTCGGTCCAGGTAGTGAATGTCATCTCCTGGTCCTATCGGGACGCCCCCGGCCTCTTGGCGGAGCGCGTTGGCGCTCACCCCAGGCAGAAGGTCTATACCAGCGTCGGCGGCAACAGTCCCCAGTGGCTGGTGAACCAGACGGCGGAGGGCATTGCCCGCGGGGAGGTTCGCCTGGCCCTGATAGCGGGAGGGGAGGCCATGCGCTCGCGGGCCAGGTTCCGGGACAGGGGCGATCTGCGCTGGACTCGTTGGGGCTCCCCGGAAGCTACGGCGGGCGATGCCCGAACAGGCTCGAACGAGATCGAGGCTAAGCATGGTGCCCATCTGCCAGCGAACATCTACCCTCTGTTCGAAAACGCTATTAGAGTTCACAAAGGTCGCTCCATCGCCGACCACCAGAGGCGCCTGGGCGAGCTGTGCGCCAGGCTAGCCGAGGTGGCCAGAGACAACCCCCATGCCTGGTTCCGTGACGCCAAGACGGCGGAAGAGATCGCCACCGTCACGCCCGAAAACCGCGTGATCTCTTTCCCGTACCCCAAGTTCATGAACGCCATCATCGAGGTAGACCAGGCGACGGCCATCCTCCTGACCAGCGTGGGCATGGCCCAAGAGCTGGGCATCCCCAGAGACAGGTGGGTGTACATCTGGGGATGCGCCGACGCCATCGACGTCTGGTGCGTGAGCGAGCGCATCAACTACTACAGCTCGCCGGCCCTGGCCCTGGCCGGTCGCAGGGTGCTGGAGATGGCTGGCCTTGGCCTCGGCGACATCGACTGGTTCGACCTGTACAGTTGTTTCCCCGGCGCAGTGGAGATCGCCTGCGACATGCTGGGCATCGCCGAGGACGATCCGCGCCCGCTGACGGTGACGGGCGGCCTTCCCTACTTCGGCGGCCCCGGCAGCAACTACAGCCTGCACGCCATCTGCTCGATGGCCGACCGGCTGCGGCGGGAGCCCGAGCGCAAGGGGCTGGTGTCGGCGATGGGCTGGTACGTCACCAAGCACTCGCTGGGGGTGTACAGCGGCGCTCCTCCCAGCGGCGAGTGGCAAAGGGCCGACTCGCCCCAGGATCAGGCAGACCTGGACGCTATGACTCATCCAACTTTGGTGGAGAAAGCGCAGGGAGCGGGAACGGTGGAGACGTACACAGTGGTGTTCGATCGGGCCGGGGAGCCTCAGCGAGGGATCGTCCTCGGGCGGTTGGAGGATGGCAGCAGGTTCATCGCCAACACGGAGCCGGACAAGGAGCTGCTGCACTGGATGACGCAGGAGGAGATGGTGGGCAGAGGGGTGGAGGTGAGGCACGATGGGGAGTCGGGCCGAAATATTGTATCCATCGAGTAGAGGGTCTTTCCTGCCACCCTCGAGGGCGCCTGCGAGAGGCGTCCCTGCTGAGCCAAGGGCGCCGCCAAATTGAAAGTCTTGGCCCTCATGCTATACTAGCAATGCTAGGAGAGGAGGCATTCCGGAGATTGCGGGGACGAGACCTCCTATCTATTGCTGATCTATCTCCCCGGGAGATCAGGCAGGTCGTTGATGCCGCCCTGCGGCTGAAGAACGGCGGGTCGGTGCCCGTCCTGGCCGGGAAGACGCTGGCCCTTGTGTTCGAGAAGCCGTCGCTGCGCACGCGGGTGAGCTTCGACGTGGCGATGCGGCAACTGGGGGGCCACGCTCTCTACCTGTCCCCGGCCGAGGTGGGCCTGGGTGAGCGGGAGCCGGTGAAGGACGTGGCGCGGGTGCTCAGCCGCCAGGTGGACGCTGTCGCCGCCCGCACCTTCAAGCAGGAGACGGTGGAGGAGATCGCCCGCTGGGCCGACGTGCCGGTGATCAATGCTCTCTCCGACGGCGAACACCCCTGCCAGGCTCTGGCGGACCTCCTCACCATTTACGAGAAGAAGGGGCGCTGGCAGGGCCTGACGCTGTGTTTCGTGGGGGACGGCAACAACGTGGCGCGCTCGCTGATGCTGGGCTCGGCCATGGTGGGTATGACCTTTCGCATCGCCTCGCCACCCGATTACGCTGTGCCTCAAACGCTGGTGGACAAGGCCAGGCATCTGGCTGCTGCCTCCGGCGGGGCGATCGTCTGCACCGATTCACCGCAGGAGGCGGCCCGCGGCGCCGACGTGCTCTACACCGACGTCTGGGCGAGCATGGGCCAGGAGGGGGAGCTAGAGAAGCGACGGCGCGACTTCGCTGGCTATCAGGTGGGCCCGGAGCTGGTAGCTCTGGCTGCGCCCGATGCCATCGTCATGCACGACCTGCCTGCCCATCGCGGCGAGGAGATAGCGGATGAGGTGATCGAGGGGCCGCAATCGGTGGTCTTCGATCAAGCGGAGAGCAAACTGCACGTCGTGAAGGCGGTCCTGGCCTTCATTCTGGCTGGCGAGGGGGTCTAGGCAGCGTGGGTGGCTTCATCAACAGGATCGAGGGCGCTCTGGGGCAATTCCAGCCGGCGAGTGTCGTAGACATCCTGATCATCGCTGCCATCGTCTACGTCGCCCTTCTCCTCATGCGGGGGACTACCGCTGTCTATCTGATGCGGGGCATCGTCATCCTTCTGACGGTGGCCTTCATTCTGGTGCGATTTCTCGAGCTGACGGTGCTGAACTGGCTCGTCCGCAACTCCTTCCCGGCTCTCCTGATCGCTATCCCGATCATCTTTCAGCCGGAGATCCGCCGCTTTCTGGAGCGGGTGGGGCGTACCGGCCGTCTGGGGCGAGCGCTGCTTCCCAGCTATGACAACGCCCTGGACGCCGTCATCGAGGCCTCAGACAATCTCTCTCAGCGTCGCCACGGCGCCCTGATGGTGCTGGAGCGGGACACGGGCCTGGAAGACTACGCCGACACCGGTGTGCGGCTGGACGCCACCCCCTCCGTGGAACTGCTGGAAGGCCTGTTCTACCCCAACTCGCCCCTGCATGACGGTGCAGTGATCCTGAGATACAACCGGGTAGTGGCGGCCGCCTGCACCCTGCCCCTTTCCGAGAGGCTGGATCGAGGTCACATAGGCACCCGGCATCGGGCGGCCTTGGGCATCAGCGAGCGGACGGATGCCGTGGCCATCGTCGTCTCGGAGGAGACGGGCGATATCTCGGTGGCAGCCAATGGCCGCATGATCTCCCGCCTGGAAAAGGCCCGCCTGCGGGCCATCCTCAGAAGCTTGTTCAGCGCTGCCTTGGAACAGGACCGCGTCGGCGCTCGTGGCCTGGGGCGGCTGTTTCGATGAGCGAAGAAGGGGGTTCCCGTCGTCGCTTCTGATGACGGTGAGGGGTGGCTGCCTTGGTGCGCTTGCTGCATGAGTTCCTGGGGGTTGGCCGGGCCGTAGTCGCGGTGATCCTCGGCTCGTTCCGACACAACCTGGGTCTGGCGGTTCTGTCGGTGGGGTTGGCCTTCGGCGTCTGGCTGTTCATCACCGATACCGAGCATCCGACCCGGGTGGGGGTTCTGCCGCTGGACATCGCCGTGTTGCCGGTGAACGTCCCCGAGGGCCTGACGGTGGCCGGGCCGCTGAGCGACGTGCGCCTGCGCATAGAAGCCGCCGAAGATGTGTGGGATCGCCTCATCGTCGATGACTTCAAGGCCACCGTCAATCTGGCTGGAGCGCAGGTGGGAAGTCAAAGCATGGAGGTACGGATTGAGGTGCTGGGCGAGCGCAGCCACCTGCGGGTCATCGAGGCGATACCGGCCAGTGTGTCGGTGGAGCTTAAGCCTCGGGTGAGCTTGTTGGTGCCGGTGGCGGTGGACGTGGTGGGGAGTCCTCCCACAGGCTATGAGCCGTCTTCACCCAATGCAGCCCCCGACCGAGTGGCGGTGTCCGGGCCCGAGGACCTGGTGAGTCGGGTGACAGCGGTCGTAGCCACCGTCGATCTGTCGGGCGCGGTGGTTGACGTACGTCAGTCCTATCCCTTGGTCCCCCGAGACGATCGCGGCTTCATTGTGGAGGGAGTGAGCCTGGAGCCGACCACGGTCGATGTAGAGATAACGGTAGAGCAGAAGCGATTCAATCGGGTGGTGGCAGTGAGCCCTTCCCTGCGGGGCAGTGCCGCCGCCGGCTACAACGTGACAGCGGTGGAGGTAGACCCAGCCAGCGTGACCCTGCTGGGCCCTCTAGAGCTGCTGGACACGAGTGTGGTGCTGACGGATACGGTCGACATCACCGGCGCCAGCGGCGACGTGGCCCGGACTGTCTCTCTGAGCCTGCCCGCGGGCGTCAGCATCAGCGGGCCCGCTACCGTTTCGGTGCGGGTGCGGATCGCCCCCGGCCAGGGCGAGGCCACCTTCGGCGTCGCGCCCCAGTGGACGGGGCTGGGCAGTCATCTGCGCGTGGTGAGCACCACTCCCCTGGTAGAGGTGCGGCTGGGGGGTGACCTACCGACGCTGAGAAGCGTTTCGCCGGACCAGGTCAAGGTGTCTGTGAACCTCGCCGACCTGGGCGCTGGCACCCATCGCCTGGAGCCGCAGGTGCAGGCGCCTGCTGGATTGAAGGTGGCCGATGTATCGCCCACCTCCGTCGAGGTGATCCTGGAGGCGGCCCCATGAGGAAGGCCAGTCCTCTGACCGAGGAGTCGCCTCAAGAGAAGACGCCTGCGGCCTCGCCGAAACCGCTGGTGGCCATCGTTGGTCGCCCCAACGTCGGCAAGTCGGCCCTGTTCAACAGGCTTATCGGTTCCCGCAAGGCTCTGGTGGAGGACATCCCTGGCACCACCCGTGATCGCCTCTACGCCGACGTCGAGTGGGGGGAGCAAGGCTTCGCTCTGGTGGATACGGGTGGCCTGGAGCCTACGGGCGACGAAGGCTACACCCCCCTGGTGCGGCGACAGGTGGAACTGGCTCTGGCCGAGGCGGATGTCATCGTCTTCCTCGTAGATGGCCGCGACGGCATCACCTCCACCGACCTGGAGATCGCCGACCTCCTGCGGCGAGGCCGCAAGCCGGTCATCCTGGCCGCCAACAAGGCGGACAATGAAGAACGTCGAGAGGCGGCAGTTCAGTTCTACGAGCTAGCCCTGGGCGATCCCATCCCTGTCAGCGCCTTTCACGGCCTAGGCCTGGCGGAGCTGATGGACCAGCTTGTTGCCTTGCTCCCCGGCGCGATGGCGGTGCCGGTCGCCATGGGGGCTCTCCGCCTGGCCATTGTCGGCCGGCCGAACGTGGGGAAGTCCATGCTCCTCAACGCTATCCTGGGCCAGGAGCGGGTGATCGTCAGCGAGGAGCCGGGAACCACTCGCGACGCCATAGACACCGCTTTCCGCTACCAGGACCAGGATCTGGTGCTCATCGATACAGCCGGCATCCGTCGGCGTGGCCGCATTCAGGGAGGGCTGGAGAAGCACAGCGTCCTGCGCGCCCAGGAGGCTATCGACAGGAGTGACGCGGCCCTACTGGTCACCGATGCGACCGATGGCATCACTGCCCAGGACACCCACATCGCCGGCTATGTGGCCGAGGCCGCCAAGGGGCTGGTGGTGGCGATCAACAAGTGGGACCTCATGCCCGCCGACGACGAGACGCGCAAGGCCTTCGCCGACGCTGCCCAGGCCCGTCTCCGCTTCGCACCTTGGGCTCCCCTGTGCTTCGTCTCCGCCAAGGAAGGCACTGGCATCGAAGGGCTGTTGGGGACAGCCCTGGCGGCAGGGGCGGCGCGAGAGCAGCGGGTGCCCACGGCCGAGCTAAACGTCGCTATGCGGAAGGCCATGGCTGCTCACAGCCCCCCCTCCGTCCAGAGGCGACGGCTGAAGCTTCTGTACGTTACCCAGGCTCAGACAAGGCCGCCCACGTTCGTCTTCTTTGTCAATAACGCTTCCCTCCTCCATTTTTCCTACCGACGCTACCTGGAGAACTGTATCCGCAGGGCTTTCGGCTTTCAGGGGACGGCCCTAAAATTGATCTTCAGGAGCCGCGGCGAGGAGTAGGGCATGGTCTGGCAATACGTTCTGGTGGCAGCAGTGAGCTACCTGATGGGAGCGATTCCCACCGGCTGGCTGGTGACCAAGCTGGGTCGCGGTGTGGACATTCGCGACTACGGCAGCGGGGCCACCGGCGGCGCTAACGTTATGCGCGTCATGGGATTTTGGGGGTTCTTGGTCGTTGCGGTGGCTGATGTCCTGAAGGCGTATGTCCCAGTCCTCAGCACTTATTACATCTTCGAGCCGTATGAGGGGGTCAACACAGCCCACAATCTCCAGGCGGTGGCGGGCGTGGCGGCTATCGTCGGCCACGACTGGCCGATATACATTGGGTTCAGAGGCGGAAAAGGTGTAGCCGCCACCTACGGGGCGTTCGCCGCCATGCTCTTCTTCCCGTTGACCGTCCCCGGTCTGCTGGCAGTAGCGGTGGTGATCGTCCTTGCCTTTCGCTACATGTCGCTGATGTCCGTAACTACCGTCCCTTTGGGGGCGGCTGCGTTCCTGGGTCTGGCGCTGGCTGGGGAGGTTCCTTATGCCTTCGCCCTCTTTGGCGGCGTGGCGTCGTTGCTGGTGATGTTCCGGCACCGGGGGAACATCCGGCGGCTGCTGGCCGGCACCGAGCCCAAGGTGGGCCGGGGGGGAGAGCGAAGGGCGCAGGGATCGCAGCAAGGGTTGTAGCCGGTTTAGGGAGCGTAGGGGCAGATGGCGTCCTTGCGAGAGTATCTGGTGGAGCTAGGGGACAGTGGTCGGCCTTTGAAGGCGACCAAGTTGGCTCGTCTTTCCCACCTGACGGATGAGCAGCGGGGGGAGTTTCTGGATTTCTGGCCTCAAATCGAAGCCAAACGGCGGGGCCAGGTGATGCATCAGCTCGTGGATTTGGCTGAAGACAACGTAGAGCTGAACTTCGATGCCGTCTTCCTGGCCTGCCTTTCCGACGCCGATCCAGAGGTGAGAGCGGAGGCCATTCGCGGCCTGTGGGAGTACGATCAGCGCGACCTTATTGAACCGCTCATCACCCTGCTGCGAACCGATGGCGACGTAGGCGTCAGAGCGGAGGCGGCTTTGGCTCTGGGCCGCTTTGTTCTCCAATGGGAGTTCGGCTCCCTGCGCGACCGCTACTTTCGCCAAGTCGAGCAGGTCCTGCGGCGGGCGATCGCCGACGACGGTGAGGAGCTGGAGGTACGGGCCAGGGCCCTCGAGGCCATCGGTGCCTGTAGCCTGCCCTGGGTCCGCCAGGCCATCGATTGGGCCTACAGGAGCGACAGCCATAGCCTTAGGGTAAGCGCCATCCACGCCATGGGGCGCAACTGCGACCCCTCCTGGCTGCCTACTCTCTTGCGGGAGCTCAAGAACGGCGACCCGGAGATACGCTACGAGGCTGCCCTCGCCTGTGGCTCGCTGGCCGAGGAGGTGGCAGTTCCTCACCTGACGCCCCTTATCGAGGATGAGGATGCCGAGGTGCGCGCAGCCAGCATCGCCGCCTTGGGGGAGATCGGCGGCCGCGAGGCCAAGACTCTCCTTCTGCGCTATCTGGATCATTCCTCCCCAAGCGTGCGAGAGGCGGTGCGGGAAGCCCTCTCTATGGTGGACTTCGACGAAGACCCGGTTTCTTTCGGGTTTCACCAGTAGATGGCCAAGCCTGCGTCGTCCAGCAAGCTGCCAGTAGAGCGAGCCGTCTCGGCTGGGGGCGTGGTCTATCGGCGGGGGCCGGCTGGCCTCGAGGTGGTGCTGTGCGGCCGCACCGCCGATAGCGTATGGGGGCTCCCCAAGGGAACGCCCGACGCCGACGAAAGTCTTGGGGAGGCGGCCATACGTGAGGTGAGCGAGGAAACGGGCCTCGAGGTGGCCATCGAAGGCAAAATCGGCACCATCGAGTACTGGTTCGCCCGCGAGGGGATTCGCTATCACAAGTTCGTCCACTACTATCTGATGAGTGCCGTCGGCGGCAGTGTCGAGAACCACGACTGGGAGTACGATAGGGTGGACTGGTTGCCGGTGGAGGAGGCCTACAAGAGCTTGAGCTATCGCAACGAGGTGGAGGTGGTGCGGAAGGCCGTGGCCATGATCGAAGGTGGGGAGGAGCCATCGTGAATGTCGCCCAGGCGGGCCCCCGTCTGGCTGTGCCCGACGATGTGGCCGCTCGTGGCCGTCGAGTGATCCTGCGGCGCAAGTGCCTCTCCGACGCGGCCAACGACTATTCCTGGCGCAGCGATGAGGAGTTGGCCCGCTTCGACGCGGCGCCGCCTCTGCGCACCTCCCTGGGGGATTTCACAGTTTCCTTGCTGGCCCAGTTGCGCCACCCCGATCCCAGTCGCTGTTCCTATGCCATCGAGGACGAGGGCGGCCAGCACATCGGCAACGTCATGTACTACAACCTGAGGGATGTGCCGGGGGAGGCCGAGCTTGGGGTCACCATTGGCGACCGTCGCTACTGGGGCCAGGGCTACGGCAGCGACGCTGTCCGGGCGCTGGTCAAGCTGGTCTTCCAGGAGAGGGGGCTGCGGCGGATATTCCTCCATACCCTCGATTGGAATGTCCGCGCCCAGCGCTGCTTCCAGAAGGCGGGGTTTCTGCCCCGTGGCGTGGTGTGGCGCAACGGCCACGCCTTCGTGATGATGGAGGCGCTGCGGGAGTAGGCCTATCCGCTGGTAGCTACTCCGAACCTAGGGACGTGAGGGCAGAGACACCACGCCGGTGCCCGGCGTGGTCTTCTGGCCCTGGGGGGTCTCGGTCCAGACGTCCAGCTCGACGATGTTCTCGCCGTCCCGCTGGTACTTCTTGGTGACGACGCCGTGGCAGATGACGTTCTCGTTCACCATGTCCATGCCCCGATACTGGCAGGCCACCCGCTTGACCCGACCTCCTTCGCCCACCCACTCGTGGAGCAGGCGACCCAACAGGGCGTGCTTGAGGGCGCCGTGGATGATGCGGTCGGGCAGACCGCTGGCCTGGGCGAAGTCCTTATCGTAGTGGATCTGATAGAAGTCGCCGGAGCCAGCCGCCCACATCACCAGCCCCTGGGAGTTGCATTCCTGGCGTAGCTCGGGTATCTCCTGCCCTTCCTGGATGTCTTCGAAGTAGACCTGGTCGCTCATGGTACTCCTCCTTCGGGAAGTAGGGGTCGAGCATGCTCGACCCCTACTCTCAGTATTGGATGAGGGTGCCGCGGAAGGTGGCGACTGGTTTCCCTGCTTGATTCCTGTAGGTGATCTCGCTGATGATGACGAGCATCGGCCCTATGCTGCCCGTGCGCTCGACGATGTCGGCGACCTTGGTGGTGGCGGTGAGGACGTCGCCGGCGCAGATCGGCTCGTAGTACTCGATGTCGGTGCCGCCGTTCAGCACCCGCTGGTAGGGCGTCTGGAAGGCCATGACGTAGGCGGGGCGCGATGGCCTGTCCGGGCGGTAGATGGGATGGCCGAGGAAGCCCATCGGGACGGGCAGGCTGCGATAGCCCTTGCTCTTGGCGTACTGTTCGTCGTAGAAGATGAGGTCATTGTAGCCCACGGCGCGGGCAAACATGCGAACGGCCGTCTTGTCCACCTCGATGGTGACAGGCTCCGATTCTTTGCCGATGGCCGCCCGCATCTCGTCGGTGATAACCGAGGCTTGAGCCATCTCTCCACCTCCTTGGGAGAATCTTCACGCTCGCGTTCAGGAGAATACATCAGGCCGTATAAGCTGTCAATTGGTGCCAATCGCTATGCCGATTCTCGGCTTTCCGCCTTGGCTCTCAGGTTCACGGCGTGGAAGCGGCCGGCCTTCAGTTCCCGCACCAGCTCGGCCAGGTCGTGAACGGGCCGCTGGAAGCGGGTGGCGCAGGTGCCGATGTCGCTGGCGTCGTGGGCATCGCTGCCGGCGATGCCGGGCAGGCCCAGGCGGGCGCAGAGCTGCCAGGAGAAGAGGTTCTCGTCGTGGCTGCTCCGCCCGTTGATCGCCTCCAGGGCGCAGACGTGGCGATAGGCTGAGTTGGTCGCCGCCCGCTCCAGGGCCAGGTCCCAGAACTCATCATCGACGGGGTAGAAGGGCATGTGCCGCCGGTAGGGGTGACAGGCGATCATGACGCCGTCGGCCGCCTCCACCAGCCGCGCCAGCTCTCGCACGCGGTGCATGCCGTAGACGTAGCGGTCGAGGCCGAAGACGAGGATGTGGCCGTCCTCGGTGTTCACCTCGATGCCGGGGATGACCGGGAAGTTGTGGCGCTGGGCCAGGTCGCGCACCTTGTGAGGCTCCCAGACGAAGTCGTGCTCGGTGAGGCAGACGCCGTCCAGGCCGGTCGCCTTGGCCCTCTCGATGAGCTCATCGGGCCGAATGAAGCTATCGTCGGAGAGGGGGAAGGTGTGGGTGTGGAGGTCGATGAGCATGGCGGTATGCACTCTACCACAGCCTAAGGGCTGTGGCATCAAACGGAAGGCATGGGGATGGGCTTTCCCCGCGGGCCGACCAAGGTGGCCTCCTTCACCTTTACCTTAACGTTAACTTCGACGGGACGCGGTCAGGAAGGATAGTATCGCCCCAGATAGGCAGTGTCAAGGAAAAGCGAGCGGTTGCCCCTACTTATGCCCCATGCTATACTGGCCCGAAAACATGCGACAGATTTCACAAACTCGGACCCGCCCGAGGCGGAAGGTGTGAAATGGTCTCTGATTACGGTCAGATCGGCTTTCTTCTCGTCGTTGCCATCGCTCTCCCCCTGGGGGCCATCCTGGCCTCCCTGGCCTTCGCTCGCCTGGGCATCCGCGTCGACAAGCCCGACCCCATCAAGGAAGATACTTATGAATGCGGCGTTACCACCGAGGGTAGCGCCTGGGTGCGGTTCAACTTCCGCTATTACTTCTTCGCCCTTCTGTTTGTGATCTTCGACGTGGAGGCCGTCTTCCTCTACCCCTGGGCCGTGGCCTTCCGCCAGGTGGGCGTCTACGGCTTCGTGGAGGTAGCGATCTTCGTCGTCATCCTGGCCATTGGTTTGGTCTACGCCTGGAGGAAGAAGGCGCTGGATTGGGTGTGGTGACACATGACGCGCATTCTATCGGGCCCGCAGGTAGCACAGAGGATCGGCCAGCGCTTCCCCCAGGCGGTGGTGGAAGCCGCGCCCGAATGGGTAGTGGTGCAAGCCGACAGCCTGGTCGAGGTGGCAACTTTCCTCCGTGACGACGGCGAGCTGGACTTCAAGTTGCTCGTCAGCGTGACCGGCATCGACCGCATCGATCACTTTGAGGTCGTCTACCACCTTCAGTCGTTGAGCCACAATCACCTGATGGTCCTGAAGACGCGAGCCCTGGATCACAAGGAGCCCGAGGTGCCGTCGCTGGTGCCCGTCTGGCGGGGCGCTCAGCTCCAGGAGCGGGAAGTGTACGACCTGATGGGCATTCGCTTCGCTGGCCACCCCGACCTGCGCCGCGTCTTTCTGTGGGAGGGCTTCCCCGGCCATCCCCTGCGCAAGGACTGGCTGGGCATGCCGGGAGGCGTGACCCCGGGCCTGGGGAAGTTCCCGCGCGAGGAGGGTGGATGAAGACCGAGCCCTTCGTGGTGAATGTGGGGCCCCAGCATCCCAGCACCCACGGGGTGTTTCGCCTGCGCCTCACCCTGGACGGCGAGCGGATCGTCGACGCCGATATGGTGATGGGCTACCTCCACCGCAGCATGGAGAAGCTGGCCGAGGGGCGTACCTACATCCAGAACATACCCTTCACCGACCGTATCGACTATCTGTCCTCGATGGCGAATAATCTGGCCTACTGCATGGCGGTGGAGAAGCTGGTGGGCATCGAGGTGCCCGAGCGGGGCCAGTTTCTGCGGGTGATCATGGCCGAGTTCCAGCGCCTCGCCAACCACGCCATGGCCATCGGCGCCTTCCTCAACGACTGCGGCGCCT
>CAYGYF010000019.1:0-16331 GCA_964354065.1 uncultured Dehalococcoidia bacterium
GCCGGTACAAGGTGTACCTGGTGGACGAGGTGCACATGCTCACCGCCGAGGCCTATAACGCCCTCCTCAAGACTCTGGAGGAGCCCCCGCCTCACATCATCTTCGTCCTGGCTACCACCGAGTCGCACAAGGTGCCGCCCACCATCGTCTCCCGCTGCCAGCGATTCGATTTCCGCCGCCTGCCGCTGGCGGCGGTGGTTTCTCGGTTGGAGTACATCTGCCGGCAGGAGGGGATCCAGCTCGAGGAGGCGGCCCTTCAGGAGATCGCTCGCAGCGCCAGCGGCAGCCTCCGCGACGCGATCAACCTGGTGGAGCAGCTCAGCACCTACTACGGCTCCTCTCCCACCCTGGAGCAGGTGCGTGACTCCCTGGGCCTGACCGCCGACGCCCGCAGCCGCCAGTTCGCCCGCCACATCCTGGAGAAGGACCTGTCGAGCGGGCTGAAGCTCATCGCCGGCGTGCGGGACGACGGCATCGACATGAGGCAGTTCCAGCGCGAGGTGGTGGACTACCTGCGCTACCTGCTCCTGGTCAAGGCGGGCGTGGAAGATACCCTCGACCTAGCGGCTGAGGAAATCGACGAGATGCGTTCCCTGGCGGCGGCCGCTGCCAGTGATGACATCCTGCGGGCGCTGCGGGCCTTCGGTCAGGCCGACTTCCGCGACGATCCTCAGTCTTCCCTTCCGCTGGAGCTGGCCCTGGCCGAGCACGCCCTGGGGCCGGTCGTTGTCCGGGCAGCGGCCGAGGAGGCCGAGCCAGTGGTGCGGGCCCTGCCTGCCGGCAGGCAAGCGCGCTTCCCCCCCGGCCGCCCGGCGCCGCCGCCGCAGCCCTCCAGACTGCGGGCACGCCTTCAGGAGCCGACGTCACGGGCGCAGGCAGCGGGGCCGGCGGCTGGCTCAGAGGAGGTCGTAGGTGAGGCAGCGGAGGCGGTTGTGGCTCCCGGCGAAGGTGAGGGGCAGTCGGCCCCGGCTGCTGCTGGGGGCGACGACTTGCTGTACCGGCTTCGTCTGGCCTGCAAGAAAGCGGACCATCGGCTGGCCGGCTGGCTCAACGGCACCTGCGAGATTCAGTCGCTGGAGAACGGCGTCTTGGTGCTGGCGTTCTACCCACAGTTTGGCTTGCACAGAAGCAAGATCGAGCAGCCGCCCGGTCGGCGTGTTGTGGAAGAGGCAGCTTCGCGCCTTCTGGGCGAGAGCATTACCGTCGAATGCATCACCAGCGAGCGCGAGAGGCCGAGCGGGAGGCCCCCCCGGCAGGGTGGGCACCTGGTGCAGGCGGCTCGGGAGATGGGAGCGCGGCCTGTTCTTGGCAGGAAGGGAGGCCCCAGTGGCGACGCGCGGAATGAATCCTGACATGCTTCGCCAGCTCCAGCAGATGCAGGCCCAGATCTCGAAAGCGCAGCAGGAGCTGGAGGAGTCGACGGTGGAGGCCAGCGCTGGCGGCGGCGCGGTCACCGTGGTGGTCAGCGGCCACCCCAAGATCGAGTCCATCAGGATCGCGCCGGAGGCGGTAGACCCCGACGACGTGGAGATGCTGCAAGACCTCATCGCCGCCGCCCTCAACGAGGCCCTAGAGAAGGTAGCCATCATGCAGGCCGAGCGGCTGGGCTCTGTAGCCGGCGGGCTGAACATCCCCGGGCTAACCTAGAATCATGGCGGACGTCACGTCTTCTGCTGCTGCCCCAGTGGTGAGGCTCATCGAGGAGTTCCACAAGCTCCCGGGCATCGGCCCCAAGAGTGCCCAGCGCCTCACCTACCACATCCTGCGCGCGCCCGCGGAGGAGGCCACAGCCCTGGCTCAGGCCATCCTGGAGGTGAAGGAGAAGATCGCTTTCTGCTCGGTCTGCCAGAATGTGACCGACTCCGACCCCTGCCTGATCTGTGCCAACCCCGAGCGGGACCCCTCTCTCCTCTGCGTGGTGGAGGAGCCCCTGGACATCCTCGCCCTGGAGCGAACGGGCAGCTACAACGGTGTCTATCACGTCCTCCACGGCGTCCTCTCGCCCATGGATGGCATCGGCCCCGAGGACCTGAAGGTGGAGGAGCTTCTGGCGCGGCTGAAGGGGGGCTCGGTGCAGGAGGTGATCCTGGCTACCAACCCCAACCTGGAGGGCGAAGCCACCTCTATGTACCTCAGCCGCCTGTTGCGCCCTCTGGGGGTGCGGGTGACCCGCCTGGCGCGAGGCCTGCCCAGCGGCGCCGACCTGGAATACGCCGACGACGTAACTCTGAGCCACGCCCTGGAGGGGCGGCAAGAGATGAGCTGAGGCTGGGGCCTTTGCCATGACGGCACCCAGGGTCTACAAGACCGAGGCCATCGTCCTGCGCCAGCGCAAGCTGGGCGAGGCCGACAAGATCGTCACCCTCCACACTCCTAACTATGGCAAGGTGGACGCCGTGGCTAAGGGGGTGCGCCGCCCCAAGAGCCGCCTGGGCGGCCACCTGGAGGTGCTGACTCACGTCATGGTGATGCTGGCCCAGGGGCGCAACCTGGACGTCGTCACCCAGGCTCAGGCCATCGAGAGCTTCTCGCCGCTGCGAGACGACCTGCATCGGCTCAGCCGTGCCCTCTACGCCGCCGAGCTGGTCGACCGCTTCTCGCCCGAAAGAGCGGAGAGCTATCACGTCTTCCAGCTCCTGCTGGCGACCCTGCGCCGCCTGGCTGGCCCAGCCGGGAACGTGGATACCGTCCTGCGTTACTTCGAGATGCACCTTCTGAATCTGGCGGGCTTTCAGCCTCAGCTCGATCGCTGTCTGACCTGCGAGCAGCCTCTGACAGCCATGCCCAACTACTTCAGCCCGATGGCAGGCGGTGTTCTTTGCCCGTCCTGCGGGGTGGACGGCGGCGCCGCCAGGCCCCTATCGGTGAACGCGCTCAAGGTGATGCGCCTCCTCCAGAACGGCAGCTTCGGCGAGGTCGCCCGCGTGAGAATGAACGTTGCCCTGGCTCGGGAGGTAGAGCTGCACTTGCGGGCCTATTTGATTCACGTTCTGGAGCGAGATGTACGCTCGGCCAGTTTCATCGACCGGCTGCGGCGGGAGGGCCTGTGGGAGCCGCTGGCCGTATCCAGCTAGAGGGGTAGTGCCCTATGCCGCTGTACGAATACTACTGCCAGCACTGCGAGGGCGTCTTCGAGGCCCTGCGGCCGATCAGGGAGGCCTCCCTTCCTGTCCCCTGCCCGCAGTGCCATCGCGACGGGCAGCGTATCATGCCCACTTCATTCACGGCCTTCACCTACCGCGACGGCTATCCTCGCCGCATCCCGGACAAGGGCACCTACTGGCACCTGGAGAAAGAGGTGAAGACCCTGCCCAAGCAGATGCGTCACTATGACCACCCGGAGCTGACCGAGCCCAAGCCGGTGGAGCGTCCCACCAAGGGCGAGAAGGCGGATGAGAAAGAGCGGGTGGTTGCCCAGGCGAAGGAGAAGAAGCGCCGGGACAGGTGGGGCGTGAGTGAGCACGGCTACCCGACGCGCAAGTAGCTGCAGGCCTTTAGGCCTGCTACTTGGCAGGGCTAAAGGTCGTTGATGAATTGGTGACGCTGAGCGCGGAGTGATGTAGCGGAGGCCTTTAGGCCTCCATGACATGGGGTGGAAGCCTGAAGGCTTCCGCTACATGGCGCTATGCCGGGCTTGAGCCTTTTATTCTCTCAATGACCATAAGCCCTGCAGCTACGTTCTATGTTTGCCCTAGCTCCGTCGCTCCAGGACGTAGGCGACGATGTCCCGCAGGGCGCGGCGAGCAGGGTTTCTCGGTAGAGCCGCCAGGGCCTCCTGGGCCTTCTCTCCGAAGCTCCGCGCCATCTGGTAGGACTCCTGGGGGATGTCCGACTGGCGGATCATCTCTACCGCCTCGCTGAGATACTCTTGGCGGCGACGGCTGCGGGCGAACAGGTTGGAGATTGGGTTGTCCTTGGGGTAGCGGTCCAGCAGGAGTAGCGACGGCAGGGTCAGGGTGCCCTGCATGAGGTCGCTGCCCACCGGCTTGCCCATCTCCTCCTCGTCGCCCACGAAGTCGAGGATGTCGTCGCCGATCTGGAAGGCCATCCCCAGGTTGTAGCCGTAGCTCCTGAGGCTCTCTACCCGGTCTCGGCTGGCCTCGGCGACGATGGCGCCGCCTTCGCAGGCGGTGGCGAACAGGGAGGCCGTCTTGCCCGCGATGCGCTGGAGGTAGTGGCGCACCGTCTGGCGGGTGTCGTAGGCGGTCATGTCCTGGCCGATCTCGCCCCTGGCTATGGTCATGAGGGTGTGGCTGAATAGGCGGATGACGCGAATGTTGCCGGTGCGGGCGACGAAGTTGGCGGCGTGGGCGAACATGTAGTCGCCCAGCATCACCGTGGTGGTGTTGTGGAACACGCTGTTGGCTGTAGGGCGGCCCCGACGGGTGGCGGCGTTATCGATGACGTCGTCGTGCACCAGGGTGGCGGTGTGCAGGAGCTCGATGGAGGCGGCCATGGGCACGAGAAGGTCCAGCTTGTAGTGGCCGAACTTGCCGGCGAGGAGAGAGAGCGCGGGGCGCAGGCGCTTGCCGCCCTTGGTGAGCACTAGGTTCAGCATCTCGACCATCGGCGGAAAGTCGACATCGCGCAGGGCGTCGAGGGCCGCCTCTACCTGGGCGAGGTCGTCCTGCACCGGCCCGTAGGGCAGGTCCGTATTCACGACGTCCCTTCTTCTCCCCGCCTCTGGCCGGCAGCGGCCGCGGGGAGGTCGAACAGGGTGGCTGCATTGGCGGCCGTCCTCTCCGCTACCTCGCGGACGGTCTGTGCCCGCAGCTCGGCGATCTTGCCTGCCGTGTGCACCAGGAAGGCGGGCTCGTTGCGCTGCCCGCGCGCAGGCCGCGGTGCCAGGTAAGGGGCGTCCGTTTCTATCAGCATATGCTCCAGGGGGAGGCCGGCCACCACCGCTGCCAGGCGGTCGGAGTTGGGGTAGGTGACGCTACCGGGTATCGACACAAGGAACCCGAACTGAGCATAGCGCAGGGCCAGAGCCAATTCGCCGCCGAAGCAGTGTATCACCCCCAGCGGCCGGTCCTGAGGCCACTGGGGTCTGACCTGAGACGCCCACTGAGAGAGGATGGCGAAGGTCTCCTCTTCGGCCGCCCGCGAGTGGATGATCACCGGCAACCGCAGCTCGCCGGCCATGTCTAGCATCTGCTGGAAGACTGCTCGCTGCTCCTGTGGCGGCGAGAGGTTGCGATAGAAGTCCAGGCCGATCTCGCCCAATGCCACGACCTTGGGCGAGCGGGCCAGCTGGCTCAGGGTTTGGCGGCCGTCGTCATCGAGGTGGGCGGCCTCGTGGGGGTGGCAGCCGACCGCGGCGAACACGTTGTCGGCGGCCTCGGCGAGGGCGAGCGCCCGCTGGCTGGTCTCGATGCCCGTGCCCACTACCACAATCGTGGACAGGCCAGCCTGCCAGGCGCGTTCCAGCACTTCCTGCCGGTCGTCTTCGAAATGGGGGAACTGGAGATGACAGTGAGAGTCGATAAGCATGACTACTGCCCCAGGCGAGCCTCTTCCTCTTCCACGATCTCTGGCTCCAGCTTCTTGAACAGCGCCTGCGGTTCGGCCATGGCCTGACCGGGCGGCGGCAGGACAAACTGCCAGCCGCTGTCTTCGATGGGCCCATCGTAGCCCAGGTAGTTGTGCAGGCGCTGGCAGGTGAAGGGCATGTAGGGGTAGAAGGCCACCTTCAGCCCGTTGATGGCGCCGATGGCCGTGTAGAGGGCGGTGGCCGCCTTCCGACGATCCTCGTGGACAAGCTTCCAGGGCGATTTGGCCTCCAGGTAGCGGTTGGCCTCCTGAGCCATGGCCATGGCGGCGCCGATGCCCGCTCGGAAGTGGCAGAGGCCGATCTCCTGGCCGACCTGGGCCAGGCTCTCCTCGGCACGTTGAAGGAGGCGACGATCGGCATCGTCCAGGTCGGCGGGGTGAGGGACAGCGCCGTCGAAGTGGCGGTAGGCGAAGGTGAGCACGCGATGCACCAGGTTACCCCAGGTGGCCACCAGCTCGTCGTTGTTGCGGCGAACGAAGTCGGCCCAGGTGAAGTCAGAGTCGGACGTCTCGGGCATGGTCGCCGACAGGTGGTAGCGCAGGGGGTCGGGGTCGTAGCGGGAGAGGAAATCGGGTACCCAGACGGCCAGGTTGCGGCTGGTGGAGGCCTTGCTGCCGCGGACGGTCTGGTACTGGTTGGCCGGTACGTCGTAGGGCAGGTTGAGGTCGCCGTAGCCCATGAGCATGGCCGGCCAACTGAGCGTGTGGAACCAGATGTTGTCCTTACCGATGAAGAAGTAGCTCTTGCAGGCCGGGTCCTGCCAGAACTCTCGCCAGGCCTCTGGTGCGCCCTGTCGCTGTGCCCACTCCTTCGCCGCGGACAGGTAGCCGATGACGTTCTCGAACCAGACGTAGATGCGCTTGTGCTCGTAGCCGGGCAGGGGGATGGAGACGCCCCACTCCAGGTCGCGGGTGATGGAGCGATCCTTCAGCCCCTGCTCTAGCACGCCCAGGGAGAAGTTGAGGACATTCTTGCGCCAGTGCTCCTTGCCCGTGGAGAGCCACTCCTTCAGCCTGCTGTTGTAGGCGCTCAGCCTCAGGAAGAAGTGCTCGGAGTCACGAACCTCCGGCGTGGAGCCGTCAAACTTGCAGCGCGGACTCCTCAGGTCTGTTGGGTCGAGGACGTTGCCGCAGTTATCGCACTGGTCGCCGCGGGCGCCGTCGTAGCCACAGACGGGGCAGGTGCCCTCCACGTAGCGGTCGAGGAGGAAGCGCTTTTCGACGGTGCAGTAGGGCAGCTTCATGCTGTCCTTGTAGATGTCACCCTTCTCGAGCAGCCGGAGGAAGATGTCGTGGGTGGTGCGGGCGTGGTTGTCGGTGCCGGTGGTGGTGAACAGGTCGAAGGTGATGCCCAGGCGCTCCCACGTCTCCAGGAACTCCTGGTGGAAGTGGGCAGCGACCTCTGCGGGCGTGCGGCCCTCCTGTTCGGCGCGGACGGTGATGGGCGTGCCGTGCTGGTCGCTGCCGGAGACCATGAGGACGCGGTTGCCCCTGGCCCGGTGGTAGCGGGCCAGGATGTCCGGGGGCAGATAGGCCCCGGCGATCTGGCCCAGGTGCAGCGAGCCGTTGGCATAGGGCCAGGCCACACCGATGAAGATCTTTTCGGCCACCGGCTTCTCCCTGCCTGCCCGGACGGGCCCGTCGGGGCCGGCAGGCAGGCGCTATTGTGGCGCAATTTTAGCATACTCGTGATGCAGTGCACAGATTCTAGGCCGTGTCGAGCCAGAGGCGGTAGACCTGCCGCCGCGGCAGGCCGAAGCGCTGGGTCACCTGGGCCACCGCCTGGCGGGCGGCCATCCCCTGTCGGCGCAGCCGTCGCAGCTCTTCCCGAACTTCCTCCAGGGGCACCACTGGCTGGTGGTTCCCGAGATCTCCTTCCACCACCAGGGTGAACTCGCCGCGCGGCTCCTGAAAGTGGGCGCTGGCCTCGCTGATGCGCCCGCGGAATACCTCCTCGTGCAGCTTGGTGAGCTCGCGGCAGACGGCGATGCGGCGATCACCGAGGACGGCCAGCAGGTCGGCGAGGGTGGCGGAAAGGCGGTGGGGCGACTCCAGGGCGACGATGGTCTGGGTTCGGCCGGCCAGCGCCGAGAGCAGGCGCCGCCGCTCGCCCCGCCGTCGGGGCAGGAAGCCGACGTAGGTGAACTGGCGCGTCGGCAGGCCGGAGACGGCGAGAGCGGCCACCACCGCCGAGGGGCCGGGTACGGGCACCACCGGCACGCCCGCTGCAACGGCGGCCGCCACCAGGTCGTAGCCGGGATCGCTCACTGCCGGCATGCCCGCCTCTGAGACCAGGGCGACGTCACCCCGCTGGAGGGCATCGAGGATGAGGGGGGTCTTCGCCCCTTTGTTGTGCTCATGGTAGCTGGTGAGACGGGCCTTGATCCCGTAGTGGTTCAGGAGCTTGCGGGTGGTGCGAGTATCCTCGGCAGCGATCAGAGACACCTGCCCTAGCAGGCGCAGGGCCCGCAGGGTGATGTCCTCCAGATTACCTATGGGCGTGGCTACCAGGTAAAGAGTAGGCATTCGTCTCCCCAGTTGCCTTCATTATAGCGGCAAGAGGCTAACATTTAGCTGCCTATTCCTGTTTACATTTTGGTTCTTTGAGGCGTCGATCTTGTTGACTGGGTCCGAAGGCTCTGATATATTCTGGACAATAATCGGGGCAAGGAAAGCAACGGGTAGGTGCGATAGGGTCGATGGTTATGCCACGTTTCAAGGAGCTGCGACCGGCCTACGGATTCGATGACGTTGCCATAGTGCCGGGGCAGATGACTGCCAACCCTGAGCTGACGGACGTATCCTTCACCATCGACCGCTTCCGCTTCTCTCTGCCCATTCTGGCCGCCGACCTGGATGCGGTGGTCGATCCCCGCCTGGCGGTCAGGTTCCACGAACTGGGTGGTCTGGCTCTGCTGAACCTGGAAGGCCTCCAGACCCGCTACCGCGACCCCGACTCCGCCCTCGCCGAGATCGTCTCGGCCAGCGACCGGGATGCCACCGCGGTCATCCAGAAGGTGTACTCTCAGCCCATCCGCGAGGAGCTCATCGGCGAGCGGATTCGCTTCATCAAAGACAGGGGGGCGACTTGCGCCGTCTCCGCCACTCCAGCCAACACCAAGCGTCTGGCGCCGGCGGCAGTGGAAGCCGGTGCCGATATGTTTGTGGTTAAGGGGACAGTCACTTCTGCCCGCCACATCTCCCGCAGCGTTCGCGGCCTGATCCTGCCGGAGCTGTGCGAGCAACTGCGGGTGCCGGTGCTGGTGGGCAACACCGTGACCTACGGCGCTTGCAAGGAGCTGATGGAGACGGGTATCGCCGGCGTGCTGGTGGGTGTGGGCCCAGGCGCCATTTGCACCACCCGCGAGGTGCTAGGTGTGGGCGTGCCCCAGGTGACGGCCACCATCGAGTGCGCGGCCGCCCGCGACGAGCACTATCGGGAGACGGGGCGCTATGTGCCGATCATCACCGATGGCGGCATGCGCACCGGCGGCGACGTCTGCAAGGCCCTGGTGGCCGGCGCCGATGCTGTCATGCTCGGCTCCATCTTCGCGGGCGCCGAGGAGGCGCCCGGACGGGGCTACTCGTGGGGGATGTCCACCGGCCATGCTCAGCTTCCGCGGGGCACCCGCATCCACGTCGGCGTGAACACGACTCTGGAGCGCGTACTGCTCGGCCCTACCTCGCGCACCGATGGCACCGAGAACCTGGTGGGGGCCATCCACACGGCCATGGGAGTGTGCGGAGCGCAGACCATCGCCGAGTTCCATGAGGTGGAGCTGATCGTCGCCCCCTCCATCAAGACCGAGGGCAAAAAGTACCAGCTAGCGCAGAAGCGGCAGTAGATCGTCTCCGTCGGCTCCCAGGCGTCGCCCTTGACAACTCTCCCGCCTGCCAATAACATCGCAGCGAGGGCTGTTGCTCACACTCACAGCGGCGAAGATGCGAACATGTCACTTGGCGGAGGCGGTGCCGACGTTGCGGTCAGAGGGTTGGCATAGGAAATCTGGTCATAACATCAAATCTGGGTAACTACTCGGGAGGCAGTCATGTCGATTGAATTGGGCGAGAAAAATACCGAAAGGTTAAACGAGATTAAGGATTTTGTGAGAAGGAAGTGGCACGAGTATGACGAACGGACAGGTCAGCCGGGAGAAAAGAAGCCTAGGACCCTCAAGGTGCCCTATACGCCTCATGACGATAGACACAGTGAAAGAATTGAAGGCATACTAGCTAAGCTTCTGCCAAACAATGAAGTCGTTGACCGAGCATTCTCTGAGGATGGGAAGTTTCTGCTTCTCGCCGCGGTTTGGCTTCACGACATAGGCATGCACCCCAATCTATTCTCTAGTGACCCAATTGAAGGGCAAGCAACTCCAGCACAACTGGAAACGTTCGAAAAAGAGTTGCGACGAAGGCACCATGAAAGATCGGCCAACCTTATCAAGTCAAGTGACCAGCTTCCTCTGAGTCCAGAAGAACGCGACGACTTGGCAACCATAGCCTTTCTCCATAGAAAATCTGAAAAGATACCAAAGGAGTCACCCGACAATATCAGCTTGACACTCGCATACCTCAGACTAGCTGACGCTCTTCATATACCTGACAGAGCTCCGCTGGGAGAGCTAAGAACCCATTTGGCATCAGGGATGGATCCAGTATCAAAGTACCACTGGTTCAAATCCTTCTATTTCGCAGGCTTTCTCGCAGCGGAACCCGCAATCACCGTATATTTCAAACTACCCTTGGAGGCACCTCCAACTCCAAATGGAACCCTGCTGGAAGCCATGTCCCCTTTGGTAAAGGTCCTGACTACGGAGCTTAGAGATGAGCTTGACTCCGTGAAGGACATCTTCCTCAAGGGCAAGCTCCGCTACGGTTTACCGGTATATTTCGATGTCGAACCCTCTTTTAAGGCGCAATTTCTAACGGCTGCAGAAATAGCGGAAATGACGGAATTGCTAAGCATCATTGAACTGTTTAACCCATGGATTGCCCCGAACTCTGGAAGAATCGTCGATATCGTCCTGAATCAGCTTGAAAGACGCATAGATCTGAAGAATGTCGACGCTAGCATTGGCGGTTTGCATATGTACCTCGAGAACACCCTAAAGCCTTTGCTGAGGGAACGACCTTGTCATGTCTATTTGAAAAAAGTCCGCGATGAGCTTGAGGCGAGACTTGGCGAACTCGAACGACAGCAGAGAGATGCAAGCGGCAGGGCGCAGTGGCTTGGTGATATCTCAATTACGGTCAAGGCCCTACGGGAGAAGAGGAACAACCTAGAAAGAGACCTGTCACTGAAGGTCCTGGACACACTCAGAATTGCTGAGGACGATTCTATTCTTCTGTACGGCTACAGTAGTTCAGTCATTAAGGTACTTAAAGCCCTCCCCGAAGACACTAAGAAAAAAATCCAAGTATGCGTTTGCCAGTGCAGTACAAAAACCAAGCATCGCTACGACAATAGGCTCGTTTATTGTGATGGTATCATATATATGCGTGAACTCAGAAGTGTAGGCATAGACACGATTTATTATGTTCCAGACTCATGTGCATCAAACCTTTTTCTAAAACGCAAAGAGAAAGAGAAGAAACAAGGATGCAAGAGTGTCACCAAAGTGTTTTTCGGTGCTAACGGAATCGATAAGAACACTGGCAAGGTGGCACATGGCCTGGGTCATCTGGCGATAGCCGACATGGCAGAGAAGTACGGGGTCCCTGTATGTGTAATTGCGGAATCCATGAAGATCGGGGATCTGGAGGAAAGCCCCGGAAATATGAGAGCAGAACCATGGTATCCCACTGATGTGCAATTTGATGACGTCGACTCGGGTAGTAGCTATAATCCTCGAGAGGACGTAGTACCTATAGAAGGAAGAAACGTAGCAATAATTACAGAAAAGGGCAGTTCTCCACCTAAGAGCCGGCAAGAAATCTCATCAGATATCAAGGAGATTGAGAACGAGTACAGAGCGAATAGGGGCCTAGGTCAGAGAAATGAAGTGCGGAAGTGATAACAAGCAGCATATTCCTTGGCCGATGGCACATGACAATGGGTAAGAAAGGCTTCATTCCACTGTGCCTAAGCTTGCTGTCGCAACGCGCTTTTGCCCAGTTCCATTTCTGCCAGACGATGGGGGCATTGCCCATTACGTCTCTACGCTTCTGCTGGCCAGCACCATTGTGCGGCTCGTGGTGGCGGCGGGAGCAGCTTACTCTCTTGCTAGGCCTGCCGGCTGCGGATAGAATGCGCCCGTGGACGCAGGTGCGTGGGACACCCTTAGGGCCTACGTGGTCAACCGCTGCCGAAAGCCCGGATGGCAGACTTTTCCCCTGGGCCAAGACCGAGGGCAAGAAGTACCAGATAGCGCAGCAGCCCGCCTGAGGCGGGCTGCGTCTTCGTCAGCGGCCGCCGGCGCTTGGGGGAGCCAGGCACATCCCGCCTGAGGCTTCTGGGAGACTGCCCCTGGGTGCTGTGGCCGCTGCCCTGGCTGCAAGCGGCCACTGCCAGGAGGCCGGCCAGAAGCGTCGCCACCAATACCCCCTTCATCGTGTGCCCCCGCCCTTTCCCACCAGCGACCGCTGACACTAGTCAAAACGATGGCGGGTGCAGGGAGATGCGGGCGGCCGGCGCCTATAGCTGTACGACCAGCATTCGGTCGAGGGAGGCCAGGTCCTTCTTGACGGCGATGGCCGCCTTGGGGAAGGTAGCGGCGGCCAGGGCAGTCGCGGCCGACCCCTGGTCGTAGCCGATCTCCAGCAGCACGGCGCCGCCGGGCCGCAGGTGGGCGGGGGCCTGGTGCAGCAGCCTCTCGATGAGACGAAGGCCGTCGGGGCCGCCGTCGAGGGCCTGGCGAGGCTCATGGCAGCGGATTTCGGGGGGCAGCTCGGGCCAGGCGGATGAGTTGACATAAGGCAGATTGGCCACGATGACATCGACCGGCTGGCGGAGCGGCGAGAGCAGATCGCCGCAGACGAAGCACACGTGGGGGGTCAAGCCCAGCGTTTCGGCGTTGCGGCGGGCGAAGCTCAGGGCGGCCGGCGAGATGTCGGTGGCGATGATCTGCGCTGAGGGCAGATGGGAGGCAAGGGCCAGGGCGATGCCGCCGCAGCTGGTGCCCACATCGACGATGGTGACCGAGGGAGCGCGCTGTAGCATTCGCCCTGCCTGGGTCAGCGCCTCCTCGACCAGCAGCTCCGTCTCCGGCCGCGGGATGGCCACCCCTGGCCCCACCTCCAGCGCCAGGCCGTAGAACTCCTTATGACCAACGATGTAGGCAGTGGGCTCGCGCCGCAGCCGCCGCTGGAGGAGGGCCTGATAGGCGGAATCGGCCTCGGCGGGCAGCTCGTCGCCGAGTCGCAGATAGAGCTGCGTTCGGTCGAGGCTCAGGGCATGTCGCAGGAGCACCTCCGCCTCCAGCGCCGCCTCATCGATGCCAGCCTCGGCCAGGAGAGCGGCGGCACGGCGCAGAGCCTGCTGTAGGGTCACGCCAGGGTTTCCTGCAAGCGTTTGGCCTGGTCGTCGCTGGCCAGGGCGGCGATGATCTCGTCGATCTGGCCGTCGAGGATGGCGGGCAGGTTGTGGAGCGTGAGGCCGACCCGATGGTCGGTCACCCGGTCCTGGGGGAAGTTGTAGGTGCGCACCTTCTCGGCGCGCTCGCCACTACCCACCTGAGCGCGGCGGGCGTCGGTGATCTTCTGCTGCTGACGCTTCTGCTTCACGTCCAGGAGGCGAGCCCGCAGGACGGTGAGGGCCTTGAGCTTGTTCTTGAGCTGCGACCGCTCGTCCTGGCAGATGGCGGTGATGCCGGTGGGGGTGTGGATGACGCGCACCGCCGTGGCCACCTTGTTGACGTTCTGGCCGCCGTGGCCGCTGGCGTGGAAGATGTCGATGCGCAGGTCACCCTCGTCGATCTTCAGGTCCATCTCGTCGGGTTCGGGCAGGACGGCGACGGTGGCGGTGGAGGTGTGGATGCGGCCGCCGGCCTCGGTGACGGGGATGCGCTGCACCCGATGGACGCCGCGCTCGTACTTAAGGCGGGAGTAGGCGCCGCGGCCGTGCACCTCGCAGATGATCTCCTTGAAGCCCCCCAGATCGGAGGGATGGGCAGAGATGACCTCCAGGGGCCAGCCCTGGCGCTCGGCGTAGCGGCTGTACATGCGGAAGAGGTCGGCGGCGAACAGGCCGGCCTCGTCCCCGCCGGCGGCAGCGCGGATCTCCATGATAACGTCGCGTTCGTCGTAGGGGTCCTTGGGCAGAAGGGCGAGACGGATCTCCTCGCCCAGGCGGTCTCGCTCCTGGGCGAGGTGGGCTGCCTCGTCGCGGGCCATGGCCGCCAGCTCTGGGTCGTTGCCGTCCCCGGCCAGTGATTGGGCCTCGGTGAGGGCCGATTCCACCCGCTTGTATTCACGATACAGGGAGACGACGGCCTCCAGGGCGGCGCGTTCCCTGGCCAGGGCCTGGAGGCGCTGGAAATCGGCGGCTACCTCCGGCTGGGCCATCTGCCGGGCCAGCTCCTCGTATCGCCTCTCGACGTCCTTCAGCTTGTCCCACATAGCGATTCCCAACGTAGACAAAGCCCCGCCGCAGGGGCTTTCTGCTATCTGGATTATAGCACAAACGCTCGCTGGCGAGAAAGGGCGCTAGATGGGTGAGCGGCTGGCCTGGCGAATGCGCCTGGCGATAGCCTCACGGGCGTCCCTCATCGCCACTCCCTCCTGCTGTCCATCGGCCATGCGACGCAGGAGCACGGTGTTGGTGGCCAGCTCCTCCTCGCCCAGGATGGCCGCGAATTGTGCGCCGGCGGCGTCAGCCTGGCGCATCTGGGCCTTGAGGCTGCGCTGCCCCACGGCCATCACGGCGGCGACGCCCGACCGCCGTAGCTCACTGGCCAGCCTGACGGCCGCCGAGCGGGCAGCGGCCGTCTGGTAGACGACGAACACGGCCGGTTTGGCCGGCGCAGGCGGCGTCACCTTCGCCCGCTTCAGGTTGGCGATGATCCGCTCGATACCGGTGGCATAGCCGATACCCGGCGTGGGCCTGCCGCCCAGCTCCTCGATGAGGCCGTCGTAGCGGCCGCCGGCGCCGACGGTGTTCTGGGCTCCCTCCTCGGGCGGCTGGATCTCGAAGACGGTGCGGGTGTAGTAGTCCAGCCCGCGCACCAGACGGGGGTTGAGGGTGTAGGGGACGGCCAGGGCCTCTAGGTAGGAGCGAAGCTCCTGGAAGTGCAGGGCGCACTCCTGGCACAGGTAGTCGGTGAAGGGCGGCGCAGCGGCGATCACCGGCTGGCAGCCCTCGACCTTGCAGTCGAGCAGGCGCAGGGGATTCTTCTGGAAGCGCGAACGGCAATCGGCACAGACGAGCTTCAGCTTATCCTGATAGTGAGCCTTTAGGGCGTCGAGGTATCGAGGGCGGCAGGCGGGGCAGCCGATGCTGTTGAGCTGCAACGTCAGGTCGGTGAGCTCCAGCTCCTGATAGAGGCGCCAGGCTAGCTCGATGGCCTCGGCGTCCAGGGCCGGGTCACCCTCGCCGATGGCTTCGTAGCCGAACTGGGTGAACTGGCGCTGCCGTCCCGCCTGAGGGCGGTCGTAGCGGAGGCTGGGGCCCCAGTAGTACAGGCGCACGGGCTGGGGCAGGTTGTGCATCCCGTGCTGGAGGTAGGCGCGACAGACGCTGGCCGTGCCCTCTGGTCGCAGGGCCATCGTCTGGCCGCTGCGGTCCTCGAAGACGTACATCTCCTTCTGGACGATGTCGGTGGCCTGGCCAACGCCGCGCACAAACAGGCTGGCCTCCTCGAAGATCGGCGTCTCGATGCGCGAGTAGCCGAAGAGCTGGCAGAGGCGGTTGGCCGTTTGGCAGACGTAGTCCCAGTAGGGCTGCTCTGCGGGCAGAACGTCCGCGGTTCCCCGCGGGGCTTTGTACAGGGGTGCCATCGCAGACCTGAGCATACAGAACGAGCCCAGCCTCTGTAAAGACGAAGCGGTGACCGGGTCATTACCGTGGTCGATCTAGATCCCCACCAACCGTGGGCGAATCAGGATAGGCCGCAACTGGTTTGGGGTTGGTGAGCTGGCTGCGGCGTGACGCGAATCTGGCTAGATGCTAAACTAAGGTATGCCGAGGATTGAAGATAGAGAAGCGGTGGACGCCAGTGAGCTTCTTGCCAAAGCTAGGGAGTATCTACCCCCCAAGGGGGTCTCCCTCATCGAGGCCGCCTACGATTTCGCTGCCGAGAGCCACGCCGGTCAGTTGCGCCTCTCCGGCGACCCGGTCATCAGCCATCCCCTCCACGCGGCCCTGACCGTCGCCGATCTCCAGTTGGACGCCGACGCTGTAGCGGCTGCTCTCCTCCACGACGTGCCGGAGGACTGCGGTGTGGCCAATGACGTCCTGGAGAAGCGATTCGGGCGCCAGGTGGCCAAGCTGGTGGATGGGGTCACCAAGCTGGGCCAGATCCCCTGGCAGGCCCCCGAACGGCGCCGGGGCGAACAGGAGATCCAGGCCGAAAACCTGCGCAAGATGTTCCTGGCCATGGCCGAAGACCTGCGAGTGGTGATCATCAAGCTGGCCGATCGCCTCCACAACATGCAAACGCTCGATCCTCTGC
This sequence comes from uncultured Dehalococcoidia bacterium, assembly GCA_964354065.1. GTDB lineage: Bacteria > Chloroflexota > Dehalococcoidia > SM23-28-2 > SM23-28-2 > JAUYDU01. Next base: position 16,161 of record CAYGYF010000019.1, read on the forward strand.
CTGCCGAGGACCGCCGCCGCATCTCTCAGGAAACGCGGGAGATCTACGCGCCCCTGGCCAGCCGCCTGGGCATCTGGCAGCTCAAGTGGCAGTTGGAGGACCTGGCTTTCCGCTACCTGGAGCCCGAGCCCTATTTCCACATCGCCCACATGCTGGACGCCCGCCGTTCGG